>CBIHQL010000039.1:0-14480 GCA_966211855.1 uncultured bacterium | reverse complement strand
CGCCGTTGACCCACCAAGGTTTCGTTAAGCATTTGATAGCGGTCTTGCTCATCTGCCAACTCAGTTTCTAAGCGGAGGCGATCGTACTCACTGGCCTGCTGAATCTGCGCTTGCACTTCTTCAATTGTTTGCTGTTGTAGCGTCAGCTCTTCTTCTTGGTCGTTTACGAAGCGCGACACTTTTTCCAAATCACGTTGCAGATCTTGGACGGTATTTTGCAGCTCGTCCAAAGACATCTTCTCTAAAGCTTCCAAGTCTACTTTAGGGCTAATTTTGATCTTGTCAGAAGTCTCTGAAATTTGATAAAGCTGCTGGTGTAAATCGTCTTGATTTTGCAACTGCAACCCTAGCATCTGAGCGTAATCTTGTTTAGAACTCAAGACACCTTGCTGACTTTTTAGCTCAGCACGAGCTTGCTCTAAAGAAGTTTGGGCTTGATGCCATTCTGTCCATCGCTGATGCAAATCTTGAGCTTGGCGATCGACCTCTGTTTGCAGCTGTTGCGCACTAGCTCGTTGTTGTTCTAGCCGTTGCCAATGCTCTGCCAAAATTGCTTGTTGCCCATTGATAATCTCAAAGGCCAAATTCAGTTGCTCACGGGCTGACTCAGTAGGAGCGATCGCCCCAGATAACCGATTTAATAAATCTTGAATCTTATGGGCCTGCTCATCATCAAGTACTGCCGCCTGTTGCAGTTCGCTTTTGTGCTCTTCTAGGCGACGCATTTCACCATGCAATTGCGCCCAAGCACCTTCCAACTCCTGATTACGGCGCTCTAGCTCTTCTCTGAGGCGGTTGGCTTCTTCACGAGACTGATTAACTTCTTGGCGTTGCTGCTCTAGCTGCTCAAAATCTTCTTCGAGTTGGTGCAGTTGTTCTCGCCGTGATTCCATTTCCATTTCACGACGATTCAGTTCCTGACTTTGATACGTCAGTGACTGCTTCCACTGCTCAATCTCTTCTTCCTGCGTTTTGAACTTTTCTTGTAATCGTGAAAAATTTTGCAGGATGGTCACCAACTGCCGAGAAGCTTCTTGGATGCGCTGTACCTGCTTATTGGCACTTAGATCTGCTAGTACGAGAGCCCCCGCATTAAAGTTGGCGGCTTCATCAGCAGCAATAGTTTCGTCGCCAGGTACAGAACTCCAACTTTGCTCTGATCGTTGGCACGCCAACAACTTGAGTTCAGTCTTACCACTACCAATAAATCCTGTCTTCTTTTGTACTTCTGCTAGATACAGCACGCCGATAGTCCTCTTCCGTGTCGATGCCCGATTCTGTCTCGATATAAATCTGCTTCTGGCAGTTGAGTCCGTTTTGCTAACCCCAGTCTAAAGAGAGAACATTGGTAGAGCAACGTTCTTGATCACTGGGCTGCTGTCTGTGGCAATCTACTGAATCCATTTGCATAGATACGAGAGCTTCATCGTGAGTCTATAGAGTCTTGAGATTTTGACTTTCTTACCTAGCGGGTTGTTGCCGATGGTGCTGTCTGTAGCTATCGGTCTGTTATGACCCCCTAATTCACTTTCCACCCTAAAGTTCAGCTTTCTAGACTACATCGTAATCTAGGCTGCTCAAATGTCACTCTCAAATTTGACTGATTTGCGGGTGCTTTGTCCTCTACCGTCGTGCTCAATCTGACTATGCAGTGCCACCAATCACCCTGATAGCGAGCAACTCAGCTCCCCCATCCTAGCCTGTCCCATCTTCAGTGCGGTGACATTAGGGACTTTCAATCTTGCCCCTAGGCTAGCATCTGCCAATGCTATTTCTTAAACCTTTAATTTAACCAGTTGCACACGCTCACTTAGCCCACGAGCAAGAAATGGTCAGTGCTTTACCCTAGGCTTAAATTAAACTATGAATATATCCACAGTATTCACATCTATATTCACAATTCACCCTGCTTTGGAGTCGTCAGCTTAGTAACTGAGCTTTTACGGAGTTATTTCTTAACCGTACTGTCTAAATCCCAGTATTGCTGCATTAGCTTAATTAATATTACAAATACCCCAAACTGGAGGAGAGTAGTGATACCAGCAGTTATGGTCTGGATCAAAAGCTAACCAATGACTGACTTGATGGCCTTTCTCTAACTGTCAAAATTTCCCCAACTACTCCAAATTATTGACCGATGCTTAGGGCTAGTCGCTGCTCAATTGTTCAGCCCCGTTGTCTGCCCCATTTATCCTTTAAAGCTGTTCTCTGGAGAACACTGTAGCTGCACCATGCAAGGCAAGTTAACCGAAATTGATATTCGCAGCATCCTACAACTACTTGAACTAGGGCAGCGAACTGGCGAACTCTGTGTCGAAGCCTATGGGTTGCTTCCCAATATGGGTAGTCAAGAACGGTCTGGGCGATCGCTCACAGGGCAATCTTGGTTTGTCTTTTTCCTCAACGGGCAAATTGTTTATGCCGCCAACAGCGACGGTAACTTATCGCGGTTGCGAGACCACCTCCGTCGCTACAAGGTTGAAGCTGAACTTGACCAGATCACCAGCCCCTCGATCGCATCGATCAATGCTCCTGAATATGGTTATCTTTGGGCACTACTCGAAAACCATGTGATTACGCCTGCCCAGGGTCGCAGCATCATCCAAAGCATGGTTCACGAAACCCTGTTTGATTTGCTAAGTCTGCACCAAGGGTCTTTTATTTTTGAGATTGGCTCCGCTCTAGCCCCCCAGCTCACCACTTTAGAAATTGGCCCATTAGTCGCCAGAATCATGAAACAGGTGCAGGAATGGAAGCAATTCCACCCCCACATTCAATCACCCGATCAATGCCCAGTGATTGCCGATGCCACCAAGCTCCGCGAAGCTTTACCTACCAACACCTTTAACAGCCTCGATCGCTGGGTAGACGGCAACACATCTATTCGCCAAATGGCCCGCTACTTACATCGCGACATCCTCACTGTGGCGAGAGCCATGTACCCCTACGTGCAGCAAGGGTTAGTCCAGCTCGTGTATCCAGCCTCTAAAGAACCGAGTACCAGCAAACGCGAGTTGTTTCAACTACCCATGCTGCGCCCACCAAGGATTGTCTGCATTGATGATGGCACCACCATTCGCAAAGCAGTTGAGTACATCCTCAACCAACACGGTTATGAAGCTACGTCGATTGGGAATCCTCTTAAAGCACTTAGCTTAGTTTTTCAGCTCAAGCCCGACTTAATTTTGTGTGACATTGCCATGCCAGAGTTGGATGGTTATGAAATTTGTGGCATGCTACGCAAGTCAACTGCTTTTCGCCAAACCCCGATTGTGATGCTCACCGGCAAAGATGGCTTTATCGATCGCGTCAAAGCTCGGATGGTTGGCGCAACAGATTATTTGACCAAGCCCTTTGGCGAAAGCGAGCTATTAATGCTAGTCGAAAAATATGTAGGCTCTGGCGATCCAGACAAGCCAAAACCCAACAGATTGCTCGCGGATGCGCTAGAAGATGAGTTAGAAATTGATTTAACAGACTCAGCTTCAACTTCATCTGCACCGTTTAGTTAAGCATTGAGGGTATTTTAGTGATTAATTAGTGATTAATAAAAGTGCGACCAATGAAGTTTAGAGCAGGGATGAGTTGAAGGGTGAATAGCGGTCGATCTTTCCCGTTAACGTTCTTAGTTAGCAGGTAGGGAGTTATGAGTACAGTTCTAGTCGTGGAAGACAGCGTTACACAACGGGAGATGATCACAGACCTTCTCAAAGGGAGTGGCTTAACAGTCACCGTTGCCAGCGATGGAGTCGAAGCTTTGGAAAGAATTCAAACTCATCGTCCTGATTTGGTGGTATTGGATATTGTGATGCCCCGAATGAACGGTTATGAGGTTTGTCGGCGGCTCAAGGCTGACCCCAAAACTCAGGGTGTGCCCGTTGTCATGTGCTCTTCCAAGGGGGAAGAGTTTGATCGCTACTGGGGTATGAAGCAAGGGGCTGATGCCTACATTGCCAAGCCCTTTCAACCGACAGAATTAGTTGGAACTGTCAAACAGTTACTTCGAGGATAGGTAAACGTGAATGGTTGGGAATCCGGATTTCTTAACAGGTAGAGGGCAAGACCAAGCCCCTGAGTTTCAAGAGTTAGAGAGTCCTGAAGGTGAGTTACACCTCAGGTTCTATGTTGTATCTGGAAACGAATTTGCTCTGCCTGCGACTGGGATTCGGGAAGTCATTTCGCCGTCTCCTGACCGGATTACACCGATCCCGAACGTTTCCCCCCTACTTTTGGGTACGCTGAATGTACGCGGTCGTGTGATCTGGGTCGCTGACTTAGGTCAGTTTTTGGGAGATTCTAGCCCCCTCAATACCGACAGAGCTGAAATTCCAGTCATTGCGGTAGAAGACCAAGACACCATGCTGGGGTTGGCAGTTGACCGCATTGTTGGCATGGCGTGGCTCGATATTGAAGAAGTGCAAATGCCAACCAATGTTCCAGATACAATGGCTCCATTCCTTAGAGGAGAATGGGCTTCTGGGGACAAAGACGACCAGGTTCTCCGGCTACTCGATCAAGTATCCATTCTTCGATCAGCACGGTGGGCGGCATGAACAACCTTAGGGTTAAGGGCAGTAAAGAAGTACGATCGCCTGCAATCAAACTTAATCGCAGGATGAGCGTCTAGTAGATGGGATACGTGCAATGGCAGGAGGAGGCAAATGGCATCCAGCACTGAGTACGCGCAAGAATATCAACAGGCTCAGAAGGCCTACTACCAAGGAAACTACGATGAGGCAGCCGCGATCGTTGATCGGCTGATTCAAGACTTTCCTGAAGACCCCAGCGTGCATCTGTTGCGGGGGCATATCTACTGCTATGGTCTACAGCAGTATGATGTAGCGCGGGAACAGTACCAACGGGTGCTAGGCTTGACTTCTGACCCTGAGTTTCTCAACTACGCCAACAATGGCCTATCCTATGCCAGCCAGTTTAGCGACGCTGCAATTGCTACTGGTGCTGATGGGGGTGGCGATAACCATCAAGATTCTTTTGACCTAGATTATGGTCAAGAAGCAGATGCAGGAAGTTGGCAGGCATCGGCTGATGACGCTTTTAATTTAGACTATGCTGACCAGGCTAGCTTTGGTGACTTGAATGACTTCCCACCAGAACTAGGGTTAGACGAAGAGCCTGCTGATTATGCAAATAGTTACCAAGAACCAGCCGCTTTTCCTGATGCATTTGGTGATCCTTTCGCTGCTGATCACGCCCAAGCCGCCGCTGGTGAATCTTTAGAAAACGGAAGTGACCCCTTTGCCTTTGATGCCTTCTTGGATGCTCAAGAAGCAACGTTTGATCCAGCAGGGACTGACGCGGCAAGCTCCTCAGCCTTTTCGCCTTTTGATGACAACGCTGGTTTTGACAGTCCCACCTCTCAAGAGACGCCTGACCAGTTTGATGATGTCTTTTCGCCCCTCGACTTCCCAGCCGACTTTGCCAATGAAGTTGCTTATGGTGGAGATGAGGCGATCGCCAACCATCACCTAACAGAGGATGAAACGCTGTTTATGGGTGGTGAGGAAATGGATGACGAACTGGGTAGCCCTTCACTAGAGGCTTACCCCGGTTTAGAGCCATCTACCTATCAAGAGCCAGATAGCTATCAAGACAACGACTATGGACAAGATGAGCAAACGTTTGTTTCATCTTCTAGTTGGAATGGCTACGAGCCTCAAAATGACTTTAATGCGGGTAGCTTTGATGATTTCACCCATCCTGAAGTTGCCGATAGCTCCTCAGCCTCAGGCGCAGGGCAGCAAAGCAACGTTGATTTCCTAGACGAGTTTGATGAGTTTGACGATCTCGGTAGCTTGCCAGACTTCGACATCTCTGAAAGCTCTGCTGGATTCACCAGTCCTTCAATTGGGCCCGGAGGCTTTGGTGCCCAGACTTCAGGTTCAGTTGGTGCTGGCATTCGCGATCGCAGCCGAGGTGATAGCTTTACCCCAGAAGCAACCTCAGGTTTTGGGTTCACACCGACGGGCAATGAACTAGATTTTGGCGATAGTAGCGATCGCTCAATTATCCGGGATGACGAAGTCTTTGGCATTGCGGGCACATCCGATCAAGTCCCGATCTTTGCTCAAAGCGACAGCCTGCATGTAGAACCTACCGCCAACGTTGAGCAAGGTTTGTTCTCCTTCCTAGATAACCGCCCTCTCGGCATGAAGCAAGCCATTATTGCCGGGGTAGCAGGTGCCGTCTCGCTCATCGCCGTTGCTACTGTCAGCTTTGGTGCTTCCTATCGATACCGAGACCAGCCCGATGTCATGCGGGGTTTAAGAAACACTGGCCTGATTATGGCTCTAGTAGCCGGAGCCAGTAGCGGAGGCATCACCTATCTGTTAGGTCGTCAAAGTTCTCAGCAAATTAAACGAGCAACTGACAACCTACAGCACCAGTTCCACTCGGTTTCTCAAGGCAACTTGGATGCCCGCGCTACAGTCTACTCTGAAGACGAGTTTGGTCAGCTAGCTGCTGGGTTTAACCAAATGGCTCGCGTGATCTTGACCACGACTAGCGAAGCCCAACGTAAAGCCGAAGAGCAAGAACAAGCGAAAGAAGATTTGCAACGTCAAGTGATTCGCTTGCTGGATGACGTAGAAGGTGCAGCTCGAGGAGACTTAACCGTCCAAGCAGAAGTGACGGCTGACGTGCTCGGTGCAGTGGCTGACTCGTTTAACTTAACGATTCAAAACCTGCGAGAAATCGTTCAACAGGTGAAGATCGCCGCGCGTCAAGTTAACAAGGGCGCTTCTGATAGTGAAATGTTTGCTCGGGGCTTATCTTCAGATGCGTTACGCCAAGCAGAAGAGCTAGCCGTCACCCTCAACTCAGTTCAGGTGATGACCGACTCGATTCAACGGGTGGCAGAAAGCGCCCGTCAAGCTGAAGAAGTGGCACGTACTGCTTCTACAACCGCTCTGAGATGTGGTGAAGCGGTAGAGAGTACTGTTTCGGGGATTTTGAAGATTCGAGAAACGGTGGCTGAAACAACCCGCAAAGTGAAGCGACTGGCTGAATCTTCGCAAGAAATTTCTAAGATTGTGGCCTTGATTTCGCAGATTGCATCTCGCACCAACCTGCTGGCCTTAAACGCTAGTATTGAGGCAGCGAGAGCAGGTGAGGCAGGACGAGGATTCGCGATCGTTGCGGATGAAGTGCGACAACTCGCAGACCGAGCTGCAAAAGCATCTAAAGAGATTGAGCAGATTGTGCTTCAAATTCAGAGTGAGACGGGCTCTGTAATGACTGCAATGGAGGAAGGCACCCAGCAAGTTATTGAAGGAACCCGACTCGCAGAACAAGCGAAGCGATCGCTAGAAGACATTATTCAAGTGTCCAATCGTATTGATGCGCTTGTTCGCTCCATTACTGCCGATACGGTTGAGCAAACCGAAACCTCACGAGCTGTGGCTCAGGTTATGCAATCTGTCGAGTTAACCGCTCAAGAAACGTCTCAAGAAGCTCAGCGAGTTTCTGGCTCACTCCAAAATCTGGTGGGTGTAGCGCGAGACCTACTCACTTCTGTAGAGCGTTTCCGGGTAGAAACTGGAGAGCGTCAGTAAAACAACCCACCCGTTCCCACTTGCGATCGGCCCAGCCAAGTTGATGTCGATTGCAGAGGGATCGGGTACATTAAAACAATCCGAGGCAGAGGTGTGCCGACTTAATACCCTAGCCAGCATGACCTGCTGATTTGGTGCCAGGTGTAAACCTGCCTCATACGGTGATCCTAGGAGCCTCAACCTGCTTTGAGAGCTTTCTAGCCAGCCACGGTCGATACCATGAAGTATCGCTAAGAAATAGCGTTTGCCAGAGGAACGGGACACTGCTATGCAGCCAGAACAACAGCAGCGGATCATGGGCTACTTTATTGAGGAGGCCAAAGACCACCTCAACACCATTGAGCAAGGTTTGCTGAATCTGCAAAGCACCATTGAAGACTCAGAAATGGTGAATGAGGTCTTCAGGGCTGCTCACTCCGTCAAAGGTGGAGCGGCGATGCTTGGGATTAACAGCATTCAGAAGGTTTCCCACCGCTTAGAAGATTGCTTCAAATTGCTGAAAGAGTGCCCGGTCAGGGTCGATCAACGGCTGGAGTCGTTGTTTCTCCGGGTATTTGACGCACTACATGAGCTTTTGGAGCAGCTTCAAGGGCCTTTTGGTCTCACCGAAGACGCTGCTAGCAGCATTATGTCAGGCATCGAGCCTGTTTTTACAGAACTCAATCAGCATCTCAATACGTTGATCACCCAAGCAGGAGGCGTGATCACAGCAGACGGAGAAGTTGTCACGACAGCAACAGCGGCTACAACTCCCGCAGTAGCTACCCCAGCCGATCCAGTTCACCAAGAGCAAAGTGCGCTTTTACTTGTTTTTCAGAGCGATGTGCCCAATCAACTACGGGCAATGCTGCAATGCTTCAAGCAAGCTGAAAGCCCTGAGAGTCGCCAGCAATTGGCAGATCTGTGCCAGAGTTTACAGCGCATGGGTGAGCAGTTTGACTTATCAAGCTGGTGTGGGTTGCTCGAAACATCTCGGCAAGCGATCGCCTGTTCTGATAACGATTACAGAACCTTAGCGCCGATCGTTATCAAAGAGATTAAGCAAGCACAAGATCTGGTTTTAGCCAATCGTGCGGCTGAGATTAGAGCCAGTGACCAATTACAAGCCTTAGCACCCGTTGCCGTCGAAGCAGAGGCATTTGACTTTGCTGATTTGTTAGCTGTTGGCGATGATTTCGAGCTAGTCGCTACTGAAGATACGTCTCTCACTGAAACCTTTGATCTGTTTGAGGGCGAAATATCTGAAGCAGAACTGCCTACCGAAGCCGCGATCGCCTCTGGTGAAGACAATGCTCTAGAGGATTTGTTTGGCGTTTCTGAGGCAGCGATTCCGGCGGGTGATGCCGACTTAATGAACGGGATTGACTTCCCATCAGATTCTCCAGCGCATCCGATCGCTGATGCTCGTAGTGGCCCAGAAGTAGGCATGGCTGAACTGAATAGTTTGGCAGATTTGTTTGAGGGCGAAGCACTTGACCTGGGCATGGGTTGGCAGGAAGACGAGGTTGCTCGCGACACTAACCCTAGCCCCGAAGCCTCTCTAGACGACTTCAGCTCATCTGAAGACTTTTCAGATCTTTTATTTGACGAAGCAGATACATCTGGAACCGCCGGTAACGCCACCACTCGCGATGATGATCTAAATAGCTTATTTGGCGACGACGATCTGCTAGATGACGCATCTTTAGACTTGAGTGACTTAGATACGGCATCAGTGGCGGTTTCAGAGCCAATGATTGATTTTGAGACACCCTCTGACTCCGCAGCACTGCTAGACGCATTCGACTTAGATGCCCAAGCCTTAGAGAGTCAGGTTGATCTCTCTGAGCCAGAATCGCTGGATGAGCTATCAGCATTTGCAACCCTAGATGCCGATGCGAGTGGTTCTACTGGCTTTGATGACAATTTGGGCGACTTATTTGGCAGCCTCGATGAAAGCGACTTTGCCATGAATGGCAGTGAAGCAGACGCAACATCTGAAGCAGAAGATTTCCCCAATTTCTTTGAGTCTGATGACGCCGCAGATGCCCTAACCGATGACTTGCTTGCTGATTCGCTAGTTTCATCAGAGTCAGAACCTGAGTTGGCAGATGTCAATCTATCTGAGCCCAGTTTAGAAGAAGTAGATTTCTTCGCGGAAGTGGCTGCTGTTGAAGAAGTATCGGACACTAGTGACACTGATTGGCTAACTGAACTGGGTGCGTCAGAGACCGACGATTTAGCCACTGCTCAAGGTGAAGAATTCTCAGCAGACTTTGCCACCGATGACTCATCAGACTTAGATGCCATTGGTTTATTTGGTGAAGAACCATCACCTGAGCCGATTGCCGATCTCCTGGGTGCCGACACAGAAGACCTCGGCAACCTCTTTGACTTAACCGAAGAGCCACTAAATCTCGAAACGGAGTCAGCATTAACTCCCGATTTAGAGGATGAGTTCTCGTTTGAGCTCGAAGCAGAGCCTGACATGGCTGCACCAGAAGCTGCGATCGCCGATCCTTGGGAGAACACCGAGTCAACAGCACCCAACTGGTTGGAAAGTGAAGCTGCTGATTTGGACTTCGATTTAGCAGCAGACTTAGATGAAAGCGCCTTAACTACACCTGCTACTGACGAAGCTGATCTGGATGCTGGTCTCGATTTCTTGGCAGAAGCAGAGCAACCTGAAGACTTGAATGACTTCATGGGAGCAACTCTTGAAGCAGAGGATTTGGGCTTAGATTTTGCTACTGAAGAACCAGAAGCTCTAACGGAATCCTTTACCTTTGCCGAAGATGACGCTGATCTCGGTGGTGACTTGTGGGGCAATGCTGCTGAGCCTTTAGAGCTTGGTACTGAAGCAGAAACTCCTGCGATCGCCGACTTCTCAGACGCTCTCGATCTAGAAGCGGCAAGTGATGCTGACTGGCTCACAGATGACATCGCACTAGGTACAAGTGATGCAGATAACTCCTTGGCAGACCTAGATACAGATTTATGGTCAGAATCATCTTTAGAGGTTTCAGAGCCTGCGATCGCTGAGGAATCGAGTTTAAACTTCGCTCCTGAAGATCTTCTTGAAGACGCGCCAACTTCAGAGCTAACCTTTGATGCAGAAAATCTATTTGATGAGCCAGAGGCAGCGACTCTCGAATTAGGTACTGAGGAGTTATTGTTTGACGAAACTCAAGCAACAGATCTGGAGCTAAGTACTGAAGATTTATTTGAGGATGCCTCAGCCGCAGATTTAGGCTTAGGAGACTGGCCCACTGCTACTGAAGAAGCCGCCATTCCAGAAGATCTAGGCTTAGATTTAGACAGTGACCTAGGTGGAGATTTGTGGGGCGAAGCAACTCCGGCGATCGCTGATCTCACTGAACCCAGCGCATCCGCAACTGAGCTTGATTTTGGTGAGCAAGAACTTGATCTAGGTGAACCAAGCAGTCAAGAAATTGTTGACTTCGGAGCTGACTTCGCATCAGAAGTTACTCCAGAACCAGCGATCGGTGACGACTTTGACCCCTTTACCTCAGATCCTAGCTCCATTGAGGCCGTGGACACCTTTGAAGAGCTAGCCCTGACTGACAATACAGGTGAAGGTGCAGAGCCCCTCGATCTGTTTGCCGAAGAGCCAAGCGTTGAGTCTGGTTTATTTGACGGTCTGGAGCTCGACGCACCCGAATTAACAGCGGCGGAGCCCGACTTAACAGGCGCTGATGATCTAGATCTAGATTTGGTCGGGATAGATGAATTCTCTGACCTGGGTACTGCCGAGCCGACTGCAGAAGGCGTAGACGCAGATCTCTTTGGAACAGCGCTCGATTTTGAATCGGAACTAGATTTAGAACCCAGCGACATCACTGCATCTGCCACACCAGAGACAGCAGATGAAGCGATCGCAGACCTAGATTTTGATCTCGGCGGCTTAGATGAAGCAGAAGCAAGCCCCTTCAGTTTAGAAACTGAAACTGTAGACGAAGCTCCACTCGACGATCTATTTGGTGAGCCGGAACCCAGTTTAGAAGCTGACAGTTTGTTTGGTGAGCCAGAACCCAGCCTCGAAGGTGACAACCTATTGGGCGAGCCAGAGCTTGATCTAGAAGCAGATAGCTTATTTAGTGATGGTGAATCAGAGCCTAACCTAGAAGCTGACAGTCTATTCGATGAACCAGAGTCAAGTTTAGACACTGAGAGTCTGTTTGGGGAACCAGAATCCAACCTCGAAGTTGAGGCTTTTGGCTTGGGTGATGATGAGCTAGCATTTGACGATCTCCTCACAGAGACACCAACTGATGAGTCCAGCAATAACACTTCAAATGATTGGCTAGAAGATCTCGGTGAAGCTGATGAACCCGTGAGTGAAGCGCCACTAGAGATGGGTGAAGCCGATGACCTCGACTTTGGTGACTTTGCGATCGCAGCACCTGAACTCGACACAGAAGATAGCGCTGAAGATCTGTTTGCATCAGCCGCAGAAACAAACGAACCTAGCGACTTCGGTGGTGATCTAGAGTTTGGCGATCTTGACCTGGATGACTTAAGCACAGACCCTATCGCAGTTAGCCCTGAAACAAGCGATGATCTCGATTTAGACTTCGACGCGATCGCCCTTGCAGAGCCAGAACCATCTGACACAGAACCTGAAACGGCAGATTCTGGCTTGGGTGACCTCGATTTTGGTGATCTAGACCTCGTTGATACTGAGGCTGCAATGATTGAAGAGGCACCTGTTGCAGCCGATGCAGCAGACCTCGGTGACTTATCTGACTTCTTAGACGCAGAATCCCCAGCGGACTCTGATTTCGACTTCGGCCCCGAACAAATTACAGACACAGAGCCTACAGCTGACTCTGATTTTGATCTTGGCTTTGAGCAAGTTACAGACACTGCCGAACCAGAAGATACTGGGCTCGACGATCTGCTAGACCTAGACATGGGTCTTGATTCTGAGCCACCAGATCTGAGCGAGACAACAGGGGATAATGAAACACTCGATCTAGGCAGTAACGATGAGCTTGATCTCTTCGCTTTGGAGACTGACTCAGCAAGCTCGGATGATGAGGCCAACGATTTAGATTTCTTTGCAGAGGCAACGGCAGACAGTACCGAAGAATCATTCGATTTGTTCGGCACTGAAGCAACAGCAATTAACCCCGAAGAGACAGATGAGCTAGATTTATTCGGGCTAGAGACAACGGCAGCAGAACCTAGCGAGTTAGATTTCGCCATAGCCGAGGTTGATGCAGTCATTGATGACAGCTTTAGCGATCTAGACAGTCTGCTCGCTGACGAATCTGGCATAGAAGCTCAGCCTGAACCAGATTTTGGCATCGAGCCACATCTAGATAGCGACATCAGCTTTGATGATTTAGACGCGCTTTTAGGGGATGAAGCTCCGATCACAGAGGCAACAATCCCATCGGCTGAGTCCAGTGACTTCTCTGACCTAGAAGCCCTTCTGGATGACGATATTTTTGCTGGCACTGCGACCAACTTAGCGGCGGCGGCGGTGAATTCCCCAGTTAGCTTCACAGGCTCAGAGACAACGGCAAAAGCTGACGATTCGGGTGACAGCGAATTTGATGATCTAGAAAAGCTCCTTGATGATGCTGACCAAAAACTAGGCGGGCCACCCACCGTTAAAAATAGCCGAGGACTGGCTCAACAAGCGAATCGTCGTCAGGCTCGTCGGCCTAGCGCGGGCTTTGGCGAACAGACTATGCGGGTGCCCGTCAAACACCTCGACAACCTCAGCAACTTGGTTGGGGAACTGGTGGTCAACCGCAACAGCCTAGAGCAAGACCAAGAACGGTTACGGCAATTCTTGGACAATTTGCTTTATCAGGTGCAACAACTCAGCGATGTCGGTCAACGGATGCGAGATCTCTACGAGCGATCGCTGCTCGAAAGTTCGCTGCTTGCTAACCGCCAAAGCCATCATGCCAGCCATAGCGGTGGTTTAGCCCCAAGCCATTCGACAGGTGCCGACTTTGATGCGCTAGAAATGGATCGCTTTACCGCCTTCCATACGCTGTCGCAGGAGATGATCGAGTTGATCGTCCGAGTTCGCGAATCTTCGTCTGACATCGAGTTCATCGTGGATGAAACCGACCAAGTGACGCGGATGTTTCGGCAGGTGACGACTCAATTGCAAGAAGGTCTGACCCGCTCTCGAATGGTGCCGTTTGCTCAAATTGCCGATCGCTTACCACGAGCCGTGCGAGATATTTCGCTCAAGTGCGGCAAGCAAGCAGAATTGTATGTAGAAGGTCGCGAAACGCTGATTGACAAGATGATCTTGGAGCAGCTTTATGATCCAATGACTCACTTGGTCAACAACGCGATCGCTCACGGCATCGAAACCCCAGACGTACGGCAAGCAGCAGGAAAGCCTCCGGTTGGGCGGATCACCATTCGAGCCTTCCACCAAGGAAATCAAACTGTCATTTCAGTTTCTGACGATGGGGCTGGCATCGATCCCGAACGGGTGCGCGCTAAAGCCGTTGAAAAAGGTTTGATCACCCAAGCAGAGTCTTACACCCTCTCTCGCCTCGATATTTACGACCTCCTGTTCCATCCCGGTTTCACCACCAAAGATGAAGTCACAGACTACGCCGGACGGGGTGTGGGCATGGATGTAGTACGTACCAGCCTAGGTGAGATTCGGGGGGCAATCACGACAGATTCTGCGGTTGGCAAGGGAACGACGTTTACCATCCGTCTGCCCCTCACCCTCAGCATTTCTAAAGCATTGTGCTGCATCAGTAACCGAGCCCGAATTGCTTTCCCGATGGATGGGGTCGAGGATATGCTCGATGTGCCCAAAGAGCGGGTACAAACCAATGCCGAAGGCGAACCCTGCATTCTCTGGCGCGATCTCCTGCTGCCCTTCCGCCCCTTAGCTGAGATCTTGAAGTACAGCCGTTATCT
>CBIHQL010000038.1:0-14480 GCA_966211855.1 uncultured bacterium | reverse complement strand
GTCGTCATTGGCAGTGACTTTACCATCAAGAGCCATCACCTCGCCTTTGGCACTGATACCGAGGGGATTGATCTCTAATAAATCTAAATCTTTGAGCACAAAGAGCTGATACATCTTCTCGACGACACGGCTCACGGCTCGGACTAGCGGCCCTTCTAGCCCCATTTTCAACATGAGGCGGCGGGCATAAAAAGGTGAGAATTCTTGATCGACAACCACTTGTTGCATGGCCTCAATCGAAGACTCTACCTTGACACCCCCGTGTTGTGACCCCAACAGCACAGGTCGCCGAATGCAGCTATCAATGGCGATCGCTAAATAAAATTCTTGATTGGCATCATATTTAGCTTCTGCCAACAAAACTTCGGGGTACTCTCCCATAATCGGCAAGCTAAAAATTGTTTGAGCCGCCGCGATCGCATCAATCGTGTTTTCGACAAACTTGATCCCACCGACTTTACCGCGTCCTCCGGCTCGCACTTGCGACTTGAGCACCACAGGGTAAGGGATTTTGAGCCCTTTGAGATCTTTCGGATGGTCAATTCGCTGGGAGGGCAGTACGGGAATTCCCATCTCCCGGAATAATTCCTTTGCTTGATATTCGAGCAAATCCATAAATGTGGAAACTGCCTATCCCCAGTGAAACGTCAAAAACTAACGGTTAGCGATCGCCAAACCCCAGATCGCTCACACAACTCTAGTAAAGGCTAGTTTCGCCTATTTCTGCCGACTCTGCCACTCTTTCGCGACCAGGTCGATGCCATAAAACCGTTGCCAAAATCGATCAACCCAGCGCGTCGGCATGACTTTGGTCATCAAGAACAGCAAAATTCCGCCACCCGTCGCTGCCAAATATCGGGGTTGGGGTCGGCGATCGCGCAACGCTCGAATGATCACTTCAGCAACTCGCTCAGAACTCCAGGCTCGACTGCTGGTTTGCGCTTCTAAATCTTTTAGTTTGGCAAATGCAGCTCGGTAAGGAGTTCCTTCAGGATTGGGGACTGCTTGCTCAACCGCTACGGCAACTGCGTCAAAAAAGTCGGTGCTGACAGGGCCAGGTTCAACGACGCTGACATAAATATTGAAGGGTTCTAACTCCATCCGCAGCGCGTCACTCATGCCTTCTAGAGCAAACTTAGACCCGCTGTACAGCCCGCCAAAGGGAAACGCTAAGCGACCACCCAGCGAACTGATGTTGATAATCCGCCCACCCCCTTGCTCTCGCATTTTAGGAATTAGCGCTTGTGTCAGTGCTAATGGCCCTAGCAAATTGACCTCAAACTGCCGCCGAGTCGCCGCTGCGGGCACTAACTCTAACGGCCCCATTTGCCCATATCCCGCATTATTGATCAGGGCATCCACGCGCTCAAATTTCTCTAGAGCCGCCTGAGCGAGGGCTTGAGCTTGCTCGATCTGGGCCAGATCAGTAGGCCACGTCAACACTTCTGCACCTGCATCTCGACAGTCTGTGGCGACAGCTTCGAGCCTTTCAGCACTGCGGGCTGCCAAAACTAACCGCACACCAGGGTATTGAGTTGCCAACAACCGTGCCAAAGCCGCGCCAATTCCAGCAGAAGCTCCGGTAATCACAATGACTTGTTTGGCAAGAACAGAAGGGGTGGGCATCGCTCGACTCCTAATCGACATACTGAACGGCAACTGAACTGCGATCGCATCCAAATCGGGATAAATCGCCGTTTCATTGTCAGTCGCAGCCATGAGGCTTGTCGTCTAACGAGCGTCAGATCTTGGCATACTGAACACAAGCCCCTGTTCAATTTGCCCACCAGGTGATGATTTCGACCACTGCCTGCTACATTTACCTGCACGGGTTTGCCTCTGGCCCTGGTTCCGCCAAAGCTCAAGATTTGCGCGATCGCTTCCGCACCCAGCAGATTGATCTCTTGATTCCTGACCTCAATCAAGACAATTTCACAACGCTCACTTTAAGTCGCCAGATCCAGCAGGTAGCTGAGCTTTTACCCAACTCCAACATTCCTGTGGTCTTGATTGGCTCTAGCTTTGGTGGGCTGACTGCTGCCTGGATAGCTCAACAACATTTGCCAGTTCAAAAACTCATCCTCTTAGCACCAGCCTTCCAATTTCTCGACCACTGGCTACCGCGCTTAGGTACTGAGCAAGTGCGGCGTTGGCAGCAAGAAAAATATCTTTCGGTTTATCACTATGGCGAACAGCGATCGCTACCCTTGAGCTACCACTTTGTCGAGGATGCGGCTCAATACCGCGAGGAACAGTTACAGCGATCGCTCCCTACACTGATTGTGCACGGTCAACAAGATGAGATAATCCCCATCAAAGCTAGCCGTGACTACGCAGCAACTCGACCGTGGGTACACCTGATCGAACTAGCCAGCGACCACGCCTTAATCGATGCCAGCGACCTCATTTGGCAAGCGATTCAAACTTTTTTGAGCACTCCTGCCCAATGATTGTGACTAAGGTGAGATTTTACGTAAATTATTGGGCGATCGCCTAACTGAGCGCATGGTTTGTGGCAGCACTCCCACTAGTAAGGCAAAGGCTTCATCAGGCAATTGCGCGACTGTTTGAGCGTCAAAGTAATTCTCAAATTGATTCAAAATCATTTGAGCACGCTGTAAAGGCACAGCATTATCTGTAAATTGTTGGGTTAGGCGAATCCACTGCCGACGGATTAAAAAAGCTTTTTGCCGCTCTTCTTGATCTTCTGGCTCGACCAAGGACAGATCACCCACTGGCAGCACCTTATGGCAATCTACGTCAAAAAAACTGCCTACCGCTGCTCCTGGCCCAGCAAATTCGGCATGGAACCGCTTATAAATCACTAAGCCGTTGCGACGACGGCTATTGACCATCAACAACTTTCCACTATTCAGCTGCTTGAGCAGATCAGCAGAATCTGAAGGGTCGATGACAACGTGTGAGGTCTTCGGATCTTCAATGTTCATCCTGTAGATATTCTGAGATTCTGCGTTTTTGCCTACAACACAGGTTTGGTTAATAGGGGTATTAACCGTTTCATGGTCATCTGGTAGCATGGCTGCTTTCGCTAGCTATTCAGCTGACTCATCGTGACTTCCTGTGGGCATGCACCCGAATCCAGCGTAGGTTAGCCGACCTGATCCCAGGCGTACTTGCTCAAAACAATTCTAGTGGTTCTATCATCACTTGAGGTAAGTTTTGTGAGGTTTAGATTAAGGATTCAAATGCTGCTCCTGCAACCTGATTTTACGCTATCAAACTCAGACTGAAACTATTTAGTAGCTTAGAGCACCTCAGAGTGTACAGCTTATTCTTACAGCCGTATTTAAAGCAAACAGTAAGAAGCTCAGCAGTTTTTAAAGAAACGATGAAGTTCTTCTATAAAGTACCTGAGAGTTGCAGCCAAAACCTCATCTTGCACCTTAGGAAGTAGTGAATTGCCGAATTTTTTGTGATCTCCTCCGTATATGCACAGAGAGATTCGCTTTCGTAAAACATCCATTAACTATCTATATTGAGTTCTATTGTTAATCTGTTTATGACTGTTGTTTTAGATAGCAATCAATGTTTGGCAAAACTTAGCCATTACTATCCAAAATTTTTCTTAATCTTTTAATATTTCTCTCAGCAAACATCCATATTTTGCGATCAACTGTTTATTGTGTGCTCATCAAAGCAGAGATAAGTTTGCTCCATAAACTTCAGACTAAGAAGATCTGTGAGGAGCGATCGCGGATAAGTGTTTGTGGAGAAAAAGGCGTCGTGGCTGTCTCAAAAACCAGGTATTCCAGCTCGGATCAGCTTGTTGGAGTTGGTAGCCCGCTTTGAGATAGAGGCGACGAGCTTGGTAATTATTTTCTAAAACATGTAAATACAGATCGTCAAACCCCCACTTTAAGGCAATGTCTTCGCACGCCAGCAGCAGCCGATGAGCAACCCCCTGCCGTCGATACTCTGCGCGGACTGCCAAATTAGAGAGGTACAGATAGCGTGGTTGATGCCGCTGCCAAGGGTGAGTAGGTCGGAGCGCCATTTCCACCGTCCCCGCAATACATTCATCTTTAATAACTCCTGGCTCTGCCGCGACTTCAACACTCGCTGCTACCAAGCAGACATAGTGAGGAGAAGGCGATCGCAGACGGTTACGCAAATCTTCGTAGATGCCCATCCACAACAAGGGGTACACAAATCGCATCAGCCCCGATCGCGAGTGAAAGCTGTCGGCTAAAGTTTCGGTTAAACCTGCCAAATCTTTAGCTTGTGCTGCACGAATAGCCAAGTTGGGCAACTCCGGTACGCGTCCCACAGACTTCTGCTCACATGGCATTGAGAAATTAGAAGCGGAATTTACAACTCTTAGGATACCTAGCCAAAGCGATCCTAAATCAAGTGTTTCTCTGAAGTCAGAGTTTTAGCACAATCAACTCCGATGACGCAATCAACCAGAACCTAACATTCTCAAGCACTTTAGCAAGTAGTTGCTCACCAGGCGCATCACATTTTGCAACTATTCAGACTGTACTAGGATGATAAGAGGAGTGCATCAGTCTCTATCCGTTCAGTCAGGCCGCTAAATCTCCATCTAGATTGGGAACTTTAACCTCAGTAGTTTCTAGATGCAGGCTCCGTTCTGAATTTCGCGCCTTGCGGGACAGGACGATCGCGCAATCACAAGTGTCATGATTCAAGTTTCCTCCCAAAAATTGCCCCAATTTTTTCTGAGGACAACTGTTTCAGTTAGAAGTAGTAAGTCAGTACAGAGTAGCAATCGGATTATCTCGTCTTTGGGTATCGCGATCTTCATCACGCACCTCTTCTGGAAGACTGATCACCAAACTCTGCAATTCTTGCAATTACAGAGCGAGTGGCTGTCTTCACTTCTTGGGCTGATTAACCCTAGCACCGTTGGATTGCCGAGCCGATTTCAGCAACTTTTGTCGAGTCGCCCTTTTTTGCGTCTAGTGAGACGATTTTCTAATCAACTGCCTCTAGAGCAGGAGTGCGGTGCATGAGATCCATAGATACTAGTAAACCGAAAATTCTAGTTGTTGATGATGAGCCAGATAATCTGGACTTGCTCTACCGAACCTTTCATCGAGAATTTAAGGTTTTGCGAGCTGAAAGCGCACCGCTTGCCCTAGAGATATTGGCAAAGGAAGAAGACATCGCGGTGATCATTTCTGATCAACGGATGCCTCTGATGAGCGGAACAGAGTTGCTAAGTCTGACAGCCACACAATATCCGGATATTATTCGGATTATTTTGACGGGCTATACCGACGTTGAAGACCTGGTAGAGGCGATCAACTCTGGCAAGGTCTTTAAATATGTCACGAAGCCTTGGGATGATGAAGAACTCAAGGCAGTCGTGCGCCAGGCGGTTGATACGCATAACGTCCTCAAGGCTCGTACGCGCGAACTTTGCCGCACGTTGCGCCAAGAGTCATTGCTCAATGCAGTCACCAATACGATTCGCAGCGCACTCAACTATCGACAAATTTTGCAAACGATTGTCGATACGATGGGCCAAATGTTTGAGGTCAGCTACTGCGTGTTGCGCCCTTTTCAAGATGGGCAGATGGAGGATGAGTGGTTTGTCTATGTAGCTCAAGCCCACTCAAATCAGCCATTGCAGAGCGCCACTGAGCTAAATGGAAACTCAGCGATCGCCTCAGCGCCAGCCACCCACGAACTTGGTTTTAGTGACAATCACCCTGCCCTGAGGCACCTAGCCCAAACGGTTTGGGAAACGCATGAAGTTCAGGTCATTCAGGACATTGCAGCTCAGACTAGCGATGGAGTTGATGAGTCTGAGTTTAAGCAGCGGCAGGCCATTTATGAGCAGGTTGGAATTCGCTCTAGTTTGGTCATTCCATTAGTCTGTCGGCAAGAGCTAATGGCAGTGTTGGCGCTCCATCAAAGCGGTGAGCCTCGCACCTGGCAAGATGACGAAATTCAATTAGTTGTTGTCGTTGCTGATCAAGCAGCTTTGGCCCTTTCTCAAGCACGCGCTTATGAGCAAGTTCGCGCGCTTGCCAAGCGAGAAACTTTGGTCAACACGATCACGGCTGCCATCCGCTCTAGCCTCGATCCACAAGAAATTTTTGCGGCGATCACCCAACAGCTCGGGCAAGCTTTACACGTGGATGGTTGCGCCCTCTCGCTCTGGACTGAAGAAGATGAATATGTGCAGTGCGTGGGCTTGCATGATGCCAATCGGCACACGAGTCAAACTTTGGGCGAAGATTTAGCGAAGTCTTTATCTAAAAATCTGTCCAGTGTGGAATCTTCGATTGGTTTGCACTCACTAAACGATCCGGTGCAAACATGGCAAAATCATCCAGAACCCAGCCATCTACCTTTACAGCGATCGCTGAGTGCTCACGACAGCTTGGCTGAAGACGGAGCGAGTGTTTCCCGCCACCTGCCTCAGTCACGGGTGCCGATCAAAGGGAATCCGGTTTTACAGCAGTTGCTCACCACGCAGCACCCCGTCGCGATCGAAGATTTGGCTCAACATCCAGAGCTGAATATGGTCGATTTGCCGTTGCGATCGCCTGCCCGTGCTTTGTTAGTAGTGCCCCTCCTTTCGGATGGCAAAATCATTGGCAGCATCTCCCTACGTCAATTACATCAATCTCGACGTTGGTCAGCTTCAGAAATTGATTTGGCTCAGGCAGTAGCGGCTCAGGCAGCGATCGCAGTGCAGCAGTCGCGACTTTATCAAAAAACCCGTCAGCAAGCCGAACAACTACTAGAACTCGATCGACAAAAAACTGAATTCTTCCAAAATATCTCCCACGAATTTCGGACGCCCCTCACGCTCACCATTGGGCCACTAGAGTCTGCGGTCAGCCAAAACCAAGGACTCGATCATGAACAAGCTGTAATCGCCTTGCGCAACTCGCGACGGTTGTTGCGGTTGGTCAATCAACTGCTCGACTTGCAGCGGCTTGATGCAGGCAGAATGCAGCCCAGTTTTCGGCCTTGTAATTTAGTCGAGTTTGTCACCCAAGTCATTGACTCGTTCCGGCCCTACTGCGAGAAGAAAGGCATTACGCTGATCCCAGAACTGCAAGAATGCCCAGCAATTTATCTGGACTTAGAAAAGTTTGACAAGGTACTCTACAACCTGTTGTCGAACGCGATGAAGTTTACAGCCAGCGGCGGCAGCATCACAGTGACCTTGCAGCCTGCGGGTGACCATTGCTTGCTCCAAGTCAAAGACACTGGGATCGGCATTCGCCCTGACCAAATTCCGCACTTGTTTGAACGGTTTCGACAAGCAGAAGGCTCAGCCAACCGCAGCTATGAAGGTAGCGGTTTAGGGCTAGCTTTGGTTAAAGAGCTGGTCGAGATGCATCGCGGTCAAGTCACGGTTGATTCGGCTTATGGCGAAGGCACAACCTTTACCGTCTGGCTCCAAACCGGGGCTGTGCATTTGCCGCCTGAGCAAGTGATTGAAGTGCCCACCGAAGGTCAAGTGAGTCGAGCCGCTGTCGAGCTAGCCGATATTGAAGCTGAGCCACCCGACGCTGCTCCTATGGCTGCATCACTCGAAGCAGTAGCCAACGCTCTCAGCAACTTACCCCAATCGGCATCTCCACCCAACCCTTCGGCACCCACTCCAGAAGGTAGTAAGGTGCTAGTGGTCGATGATAACCCTGACTTGCGCACTTATGTTTCTGGCATTCTCAAGCAAGCTGGCTATCAGGTATGGACGGCTCGCAATGGTGCTGAAGGCTTCCAAACCGCAGAAGCTCAACAGCCTGACTTGATCGTCACCGATTTGATGATGCCATTGGTTTCTGGCTTAGACATGATCCAGATGCTGCGGGCTTCGGAGTCTGCCAGTTTGCGAAGGACTCCGATTATTTTGTTGACTGCCAAAGTTGACGAAGACACCCGCATTGAAGGGGCTGAGCGAGGAGCCGATGCTTATTTGTCCAAACCCTTCAACGATCGCGAGCTGTTGGCAGAAGTTCGCAATCTCCTCGCCCTAAAAGCTAATGAGCGCAAGGTTTCTGAGTTAAATACCTTCTTGACCGAATCCGTTTTGCGGCGCTTCTTGCCCACAAGCTTGGTACAAAAAGCGGCAACGGGTGAGCTATCTCTTGATTTGCGGCCTGAGCCTAAGCTAGTAACGGTGTTGTTTAGCGACATCATCGGCTTTACGCAACTGTCCAATACTTTGCGATCGCGCCGAGTTGCCGAGTTGCTCAACGAATATCTTGCCGAAATGACCCAAGCCATTTTTGACAACGGCGGCACGGTAGATAAATTCATGGGCGATGCGATTTTGGCGTTGTTTGGCGCACCCGAAGAAATCACCCCCAACGAACAAGTCCGACGGGCGATCGCGGCAGCACGGCAAATGTATCGCTCTCTCGACAAGCTCAATCAGCGTTGGCAAGAACAAGGGATCAATCAAGTTCAGTTCCGCTGCGGCATCCACCAAGGTACGGCTGTGGTTGGGATGTTTGGTAGCGCTGAGCGTGCCGACTATACCGCCATTGGCCCCAGCGTCAATATTGCTGCCCGAATTCAAGAAGCGGCAGAACCAAGTTCGATCCTGGTTTCGGCTGCGGTCGCTGACTACCTCGAAGAAGGTGAGATCACCAAATTTAGCCCACTCCAACTTAAAGGTGTGGATGAAACGGTGCTGACCTTCAGCGTTAAATCAGACCCACACGCTCATTCTCACTAAGCCGATAGCACTCCTGAGACTAGGCCAACCACAGCAAAAGACTTCGAGCAACGATGCTGGAAGTCTTTAGTGCGACTGGGTCAAACTTTAGAGGGTTTAAGCGGTGACGATGCCACTACTAAATTCTGTATAAGCTGCGGCTAGTTTGATGTCGTATTGATTAATTGCGAAGTCGGGGCCGTTGTAATATCTGGCAAAGTTAGCCCAATCGCGATCGCGCACATACTGCACTAAATCATTGTTGATCACAAAACTAACAAACGCTTTCAACTGCTCACCTTCGCTGCGGTTCATCGCCATGACATAGGCTTCGACACTAGAGAACCCGCAGAGTTGAAAGTTTTCTCCCAAAATTTGAAACAAGCCCCAAGAAGCACTTCGTAAGGCAGCCGAGCGATCGAGCTGAGCAGCCTTGTTGAGCCGATCCCACTCTGCGTCTCCGCCTGTGTAACCACCCGGATCGTAATTGCAGATGTCAGGATAACCGTCGGCAAACTCACCGTTGGTCGCGTCGTAAAACAAGTGGCGTTCAAACAAAATTTTGGGGCGACCGCTAGCCAGAAAACCAGACCCGTCTGACTCTACTCTCGTGACGGTTTTGACGGTGGCAACATTCACCCCTAAACGCTGCGCGGCATTTTGATAATCGGCTTCTGTCAAAAATTTGTCGGTGACCAGTTGCCGCATCTCAATGAGTTTCTTAGCGAACGTGGGGCCAAATTTGCCCGTCTGCATACTGTCGAGGTTGGCTATTTTGCAAAACTCAGTCAATGCGGCTTTGGTAATTTGCCCCCAAAAGCCATCAATATCGGATGCCAGTAACAAGCCTAGATCCTTCAAGCGCACTTGAATCTGTTGGACTAGTTCGGTGTCAGCGGTGAGAGTATCGAGATCAATGACTTGTTTAGTATCTGCGATCGCCTGAAGTTTCATAAAAGCTAAAATTTCAACTAGTTTAGGGAGGAGATTAGCTCCAGTTTTCCCCTATCTTCTCTGTTTTGCCTCGTTTGGCCTCAAAACCTCGTCACCCCCTCAAGCCCGACGCAATTGCCGCATCAGCCTGGGAACTTTGGCTCTCCAACACTATCCGTTAGGATGAACAAGGTTTCAGAAATTTTGCCAAGCGTATAGAACCGGATAACCCAGAGCAATTTGCTGGTTTGCGATGATTCCCCTGACTGATTCCCCATCTCCGCTAGCCCATACATGGCGACGCCACAGTGACCCACCTGGCATGTGGGCAAAGCTTTTGGCGGGATCAGTCGTTTTTCATGTCTTACTGTTTTTGTCACTGCGGGGGTATGTCGTTCGGATCTCTGCCCCTACCTCAAGCAACACCGATATTGCAGCTATTGAGTTAGTTGAGGAAGCTCCTGAGACAGCTAGTGCAACCGAAACTACAACTGACTCGCCCCCCGCTCAAGAACCTAGTGCTGACTCGGTGGTAGAAGCTCCCGCTGAGTCTGCTCTTGGCTCAGAAGACGCGATCGCGATCGCCCCAGACAATATCACCGCTGCTCCTCAAGATTCCGCCCTTCCTGAGCCAGCCCCAAACATTCCTGCAACCGCTCCGGCACCCAATCTTGATCCTCAATCTTCAGGCGATCGCTCACAGGCTTTACCTTTCAGCCCCCCAACCCTACCGTCTCCGAGTAATATTCCACCTGAAACTGCTACTCAGCCTCCTGTTAATCCAACACCCGCTGCTCCACCATCGCCCTCAGCAATTCCTTCTCCAGTTGCCCCACCTGTCTCTTCACCGTCACCCGTACCTTCAGAACCCAGTCCTGTTCCAGATCCACCAGCCACACCCCCCAGTTCGGAAACTCCAACTTCTGAAGGAGCGATCGCGAACCAACCTGATAACCCCGATAGTGGTGGCATCCCGACACTACAGGGCGTACCCTTACCAGAACCGCCTACACCTGGCGATCCTGGCGAAGTTGCTACGAATCCAAATCCAGACAATCCAGTTCCCCTAGAGGAAGCACCTGTAGCAGCAGAGGCGACCCCGGCTGGATTTAGAGCCAGTATTGTGAATGTCAGCTCGCCAGCCGATGTACCCGATGCACCTGCTTATCCGGCTCAACCCAAAGCGAGTAGTCAGGAGTTTTTAGCAGATGCCACAACTTCTGCTTGCTTACTCACACTTGAAAGCGTTGGCTACTTGGGTCAATCAGTTTCGTTGAGAATTACGGTTGACGATCAAGGTCGAGTCTTAGGCGAGGCTACGCAAATAGGCCAAACGAGTGGCAGTACAGACTACGACCAACTGGCTCAGTGTGCAATTAGTAGCTGGGAGTTTAGTCCTGCATTCAATCGCACTGATACTGGAGATTCACCAGTTTTTAGCAATTTGGATGTGACGCTGACGATTAGCCCGTTGTAGGTGTCGTTTTGGAGATGTAGACGCGATCGCCCACGCAAATTCATGGCACAAAATCACGAAAACTGTGTTATCCTAGCTGAGGCTTCAATAAAAGCTGTGCGTTGCGGGCATAGTTTAGTGGTAAAACCATAGCCTTCCAAGCTATTGATGCGAGTTCGATTCTCGCTGCCCGCTTTCAAACTCAACCCTTCATTAAAAAACCTCTCCAACTACAAGCGTTAGAGAGGAATCGGTGTTGAATATGGCTGAGAGACTGTCAGAACTAAGCAGCAGGCTCTAACAATTGAATGTTGGAGAAAATAAACTCTTGCACTTCTGAGCCATTTTCGGTCGCGGTGGTGATTTCGCGACGGTTGAGAATGTAGTAGTTGCCGACTTTTTCGTATTCATCGACAAATTCGCTACGTCCACCTTTTTGCTCACCCGTTTTGGGGTCGTGGTAGACCGAGTCGTAGCGGTGAGACAGGTAACCTTCACCCGTATCGTGACTGCTGAAGGTGTTGATCGTCACGACCACACCATGAATGTGACGGTGAACCAGGCAAACTTCGTTATTGCGGACTTTGTAGCGATCGCCCTCGGCCTTGCCACCCATGAGAATTTCGACAGCGCCCGTCTCATCGGTATCACCCAATGAGAAAGTATTGTTGCCGTGGGTTTCTTCAAAAGTGCGGCGAACGCGGTGAATCGCGATTTCAAAAATTTGACCATGAATCGCTTTTTGAGCGGCTTCGTCTTCTATACCCAAAACTTCTGGCTTGAAGTTAGAGTTAACGCGCACTTTACCTGTCACTACTTGCTCGCCCTGCTTCAGGGTCACATCAGCCGTGTAGCCGGGGAAGCCTTTGTCCCAGGTGTAGCGATTTTCGTAAGCAGCCCGAAAGAGTTCTTGAGCTGAGGTTTGGACTAAGGTCATGCGCCTCTCCTGCAGTGTCTTCTTCTCTAAGATAGAAGGCAGAAACCAAGCCTGCATAGACCTCAAGTGGGTACACTTTGGCAACACCAATGACAAATTCGCTGCATGGATTATTTCAAGCGATCGCCGCTGCCCCAGACGAGCGAGAACTTCGCCAACGCTTTATGCAGGAAGCGGGGCAACACTTTGCGGCTCACTGCTGGGGCTTGTGCTTGGTGAATGAATCTCAATCTGCCGAGGTCGATTTGCAAGGCGGACCAGATGTAAAAGGGTTTGCCGAGCGCTATGAGCAAATTGGGCGGCGGTCTGACCCTGTATTGCGCTATGTCTTTGAAAATCATGCTCCAGCCCATGAAGAGTTGGTGCTGTCGTCAGAAGATTGGAAGCAATCAGATCTCTATCAAAACTGCTATGCCTACTATGAACATGAGCATGTGATGATGGGGCCGATTGTGAATGCGGGGCGGCTGATGGGAGGCGCTTACTTCACTCGCACCAGCGATGCCCCAGCCTTTAACTTGCAAGACTTGGCGCAACTGAGCGGTTTGTGTCTCCACATCTCGGCTCGGTTAGCAACGCTGCGATCGCAACCCACGCGCTTAAACCCCGCGATCGCCAGTCGGCTAACTCCTCGTGAGCTAGAAATTGCCGAACTCGTCGCCCAAGGCTTGACCAATGCCGAGATTGGCACGGCGTTGCAAATCACCCAAAATACGGTTAAGCAGGCCCTTAAGCGAATGTTTCGTAAACTAGAAGTGTCGGCTCGCAGCGAAATGGTTGCCAAACTCCGCGATAGTTGGCTCACACAGGAATCATGAAAAGACGATATCTTTTACAAGCGGGTGTCGCGATCGCAGGCGCGGCATGGTTAACTCGCTATTTGCCCAGGAGACCAGAAGCTATGGCAGCAACGAACGAAAATTTTGAAATTACTAAAACTGACGCAGAGTGGCAGCAAATTCTCACGCCAGAGCAATTCCGAGTCTTGCGGGAACATGGAACTGAACGTGCTGGCAGCAGCCCATTAGACAAAGAATATGGCAAGGGCACGTTTGCTTGTGCAGGCTGTGGACAACCACTATTTACCTCAGATACCAAATTCAATAGCGGTACGGGTTGGCCCAGTTTTTATGCCCCGATTGAAGGCGCAGTTGGCACCACGGTCGATCGCTCGTGGTTTATGACGCGTACCGAAGTGCATTGCGATCGCTGTGGTGGTCACCTCGGTCACGTTTTCAATGATGGCCCCCGTCCCACAGGTCAACGCTATTGCATGAATGGCGTAGCACTGAAGTTTATTCCTGAAAATCAAGCCTAAAGCGATCGCTCAAACGCTGGGTTAGACAATCTCAAACTCTAGCCCAGCCCTATCTCGCAAATCGTAAGTTTCGTGGTCGGTAAGGTTGGTGTCGCTCAGTTCTAGATTGTAGAAATCAACCGTTTTGGCATCGAAATATGGCCCCGCGTGCCAAGTGCCAACGTGCAATTTGACAAAACAATTACCTGGAATTCTGAAAGCAGCAAGTTGAGTGAGGTCAGGGTAGTTTTCACTTGAAGGGGGAGCTACTGCCAACAACCATTCTTGCCCTGCTAAAGCCCCTAAGCATTGTGTGCATTGCTGATGGCGTGTGATGGTGTGAAACTGCCGTCCCCGATTTTGTAACCGCATGATGTAAAAGCGAGGAATGCCGCGATCGAGCACTAGCTGAGCATCTTCGGCATCGTACAGCTTGCCATCTACACTGGCAGCAATGACCTGACCATACAGCCGGAAGTTAGCGGGTGTAATCGCGCGAGCAGCAATAAATTGAACTTTATGGGTGGGCATGTTGCTTTGGGGCTGCGACATTGGCTTGTTTTTGCAATTGGTTAATCACTGCAAACCGAATATCTTGTTTCTCCGCCACCAACTTAGCACCCGGAGCTTGTAGCGTCAGAAATCCTAAGCCCGTCTCATTACCACTCATTAAGAAATCGTTGATGGCGACGCGGTAGGTTTGGTTGGGGTCGAGCGATCGCCCTTGAATCATCCAAGTTTTGGTAGCGTCATCCCAACTCACATTCGCAGTTTGCAAATAGCCGCCACTACCGCGATTGGCTCGACCTTGATCGAGGACGCGTTTCAATAAATCTCCTTGCAGATCAACCACCAGAACTTTGCCGCCAAAGGGCAACATCCGAATCACATCATACTGAGTGATCGAGCCTGCCGGAATTTGATCATCGATCCGAATCGACCCGCCGTTGAAGATCGCCAAATTTGCACCTTCGACTTCTGCCAACATCGCCTGGGCAATCAGTTGGGTAAGATTGGTAGAACGGTTGCGCACGCTGGATTCGAGACCGTCCAAAGTTTCTGTCGTGGTCGCGATCGCCTGTTCTGGCTCAAACCCATCTGCTCGAAACCCTTGAAACCCTCGCTCGACCCACTGCTGCACGATCTTGGCGGTGCGAGGATCTTCAGGCATGGCAGCGGTGACGGGCTG
>CBIHQL010000037.1:0-14543 GCA_966211855.1 uncultured bacterium | reverse complement strand
CACCACAACGACCAAACCCTTCTTACCCTGTTGTTTGAGAGAGGCGATCGCAGGTTCTATCAGTTCTTGATTAATAGCCTCTAGTAACTGATTTTTTTGTGGACCTAAATATTGGTTAAGCCGTTCGCGCAGTATTCCGTCACTCTTCACCTTGGCTGTAATTTCGCCAATACCAAACGCGAGAGAAAACGTTTCGCCTTGGGTATTGACTCCTACCTCTCCCATACCAGGAGGCTTAAGCTTGATGCCTTGAATATCAGCATTCAAAACTCTAGCTGCCCCTTGCAACAACTCCTTGAGCTTTTTGGGCTCTTCAATTTTGATCGCATCTAGACTCTGGCTGACTCGACGGGCGATCGCCAGCAGCACATCCCCAATATCCACATCAGCCATCTCTAAGTCTTCACTGGACTCGAAATAGACCACATGAAATCCTTCATCTTCCAGTTCTGCTTTTAACCGCAGCAATTCCGTAGATTTACCGCACCCGATATGGCCTGTAAATAACACACAAGTCGGCTCATCCGGCGAGAAAAAGGTGATGTTGTCTTTCAATTCACGAATAATTTCACCACCCCGAACTGCTGCGAAGTCAATGTAATACTGGCGATCGTCAGGGTTTCTAATATCCAGCGTGCGGCTAGGATTTGTAGCTTTGTAAAACTGTTGTAGATCGAGAGGCATGCGACTTGGAGGTGATAGCTACGCTTCTGATACCATATCCTCTCTTGATAAATTTACGGAGACTTGTTAGTAGATATTAACTTCTGAATTCCTTCCCTACTGAAGCAATCGCTTTATACCTGACACCCAGCATTGGTTCTGCGATCGAGGTTTTTCTGCGTTCCAGACTTCTTGCGTCCCGGTCGAACCCAGGCAATGTCGCGATCGGAATCTGTGGTCATTTGAATATCTCTGGCTTCATCCGTCTCAAAACCACCGATTGTCTTGAATCCAGCATTGTTGCGTGGGCTGGTGAACATGTGATAGACCACCACGGCAGTTGTTTTGCCAAGCAAGTAATGTTGGGTCATGCTGTCGGCACCCCAAGCGTCCCCCACCACAAATGCCTCACCCCGAGCTAGCGCTTCATCAATTAGCGGGCGATAGTAGGTATCAAACTCCTCCTGTGTAAGATCAAGGTGTCCGCTGACGAAGTTTGTAATAGGCTTGGTACCGACTTCACTGTGCGTCACGTGTATCCTTCTCTAAGCGATCGCTCTAGTCTCAAAGCTATTGATCACCTATACATTACCAATCAATCTCAACTGGTCAGCGATTAGCCGTTAGCGTGTATGAGTAGTGATACACCACTGCGATCATTCACTATCTTTGTGCGAAGAGATAATTGGTTGTTGCTTTGCATCCCAAGAGAATAAAAACAAAACAAGAGTGGGTAAGACTAACAGAACGTTAGCGATGCAATCAGTGATGACTGCAACCACAAAATTTTCATTTTGCCCAACTAAGGCGAGGGGAAGATAGAAAATAAAAGATGCTAATAGAATGGCTACGATTACTCCAATAAACGTCAAAATTAGTATCCCTAAAATATTCCATCGTTTCCCTTGAGTGAACTTGGTACTAAGATCTCTCGCTCTTGCTCCTTCTACACCTTCCAACACCACAACTGCGTCAATAAGGGCAAAGCGTAGGGCCAAAATGATGCCTGGAATAATCAAAGCAATAAATCCAACTAAAACAATCAATCCAGTGCCAATCCGGGTTGCGAGTAATTTAAAGCTTCTGCGAGCTCCATGCGCCATTGAGTCACGATAAGTTACCCGCAGTCCTTGTTTTAGTTGAGAAGCAGCATAAAGTATGGCACCTGTATAGATGGGGCCAAATGCTAATTCGATCGCATTAGAGACTCTAAATTCTTGTGCGAAAATACGTATCTCATCTCCTCCAGCGGTTTCTGGAAAGACATAGAGACGTAAATAGACTAATAAAATCGATCCTGGCAACCAAACGGTCAGCACGAGTGAGCTGAACAAAGGAAGGTTTGCCATGAACAATCTGATCGCTTCACGGATCTTCTGCATGATATGTAGATTAAGCAATAGTTTCTGCTATCGCCCTAAACCGATGGTGTTTAGGTTGCTTGCCACTATAGCTTTTCTCAAGGAATTTACTGAGGTTTGTAGCAGATATTAACCGTGTCAGGCAGATGTGATGAGGCGATCGCCAAACTAACAAATACTCTCTTCCACAAAATGGTGTTAAAGGTTTGAGTGCAAGAGACAGCCGCGATCGCATTTACATCACTGTTTGGGATGCAGATTGGCACTAAGAGCGATCGCCTCACTTTCTCAAGTATTCAAATCTTCAGGCATTAAAGCGCATCAAGCTGTCGTTTCAGCTCCTCTAATTCCGCATCAACCGCTGCATCTCTTGGAGCAATCTTTGTCGATTCTGGGCTGGAAAGCTGGGTCTGAGAGTTTTGCGAAGATCTGATCATCTGTTCTTTGAGTTTTGCCAGTTCATCATCAACATCACTGCCCGCCTCTAGCGCCGCAAACGTCTGCTCCAGATCGACTTCAACTAGTTCCGCTGCTGCTTGCGATCGCGCCTCCATTTGCAGTGCTTGATCTTCCATTCTCTCGAACGCTGCCATTGCAATACTGGTACCTGTCAGACTGGTTGTGCTTGGCAGTTGCCCACCTGCTTTGGTAGTCGCGGCTTTTAGCCTTACTCTCACTGCTTTTGCTTTAGCAATGTTGGCTTCTAAACGCATTAGATTCTGCTTCAAACTTGTAACTGAAGCAGGTTCTTGATTAAGCTGAGCTTTAAGATTGTTGCGAACTTCAATGTGCATCTTCTTGTGGTTCAGAGCTTCTTGTGCCAGATGCTCATCTCCTTTTTGTAAGGCAAACTGTGCCCGCCATTCCCATTGCCTGACTTCCTTTTGTGCCTGTCGATATTGCTGTTGAAGTTGCTCTGTACTAGCCATTGTTAAATTCACGATCGCTTGACGTGCATCCTTTGCGTTTTCTTCCATTTGCTCGATCGTGATATCTAATAACTTCTCTGAATCAACGTGGGAGTTCAACTTGGCTTGAACTACACGGCTAATACGATCGAACAACTGCCCCATAACGTTTTATTCCTGATCGTGTTTTGCTAGTAGTCCCCAACTCTTCAAGCTTAATCACCATTCACCTTGAATACTTATCGGTGATTACGCAAATTTCTTTAATCTTCAAAAAGTTTCGCCAGTTTGAAGCCCTGCCCAGTACGAAACTTTCTAATTCTAGATATCGCCAGGTAGTTATCCCTATTTTTTCAGTGTTGAATCAAATATCCTCAACTGCCAATAACAAGTCTCGAAAGGTTGCTGCTAAATCATTGAGTTGATAATGAGCATTCAAGCCACTGGGATTAGGTAGCACCCAAACGATCGCATTGTGTAGAGTTTCTGCTTGTCGTCCCACTACGGCTTTGGGTTTGCTAAAGGCAGTGCGATAGGCGCTAATTCCTAGCACGGCTAAACAGCGGGGGCGATATTGTTCTACCTTGGTGGCTAGATTTTGACCCCCGATCAACAGCTCTTGTTTGGATAACTGATCGGCTGTGGCAGTGGCGCGATCGACTACGTTGGTGATGCCATAGCCGAGCTTGAGGAGATCGCGATCTTCGTGGGGTGCATAGAGGCGATCGGTGAACCCTGCCAGATGTAACGTAGGCCAGAAACGATTGCCAGGACGGGCGAAATGATGACCGACGACTGCGCTGTACAAGCTAGGATTGATGCCACAAAACAACACCCGCAAGTCAGGGGCAATGACATCAGTCATGGTTTGACCGATCGCAGCTTGGATTTCTGCTTTGGTGGGTTTATAGGGAGTCATGCCTCCACCCTAGCGAATGCCCCACCGTCGTCGCCAGCTAGAGGTTGATTCTCGTTGAGATTGGGCTTGCTCGTCTTTTTGTCGCTGCAAGATGATTTCTGCCGGGTCAGTCAAATTTGGATCGCGATAAGGAGTGGCGGCTCTCGTTTGCAGATGTTCTTGCTCCATTGGCGACAGCGCGGGTAAAGTGTCGGCGTTGAAGCTGCCCACCGTGCCTTGTGACCATTCATGGGCTGCGTATACTTCTCCTTCCGTTAAGGGAATGGTGCCGATTTGCAATCCCGCTTCGATCATTGCCGATCGCACGGAAGCCGATCGCGAGTAGGTGGCGAGGTTCCCAGTAGGAGCCAAGCAACGCACGACTTGACTAAAAAATTCGACTGTCCACAATTGCGGGCAACGACGGGGTGAGAAAGGGTCAAAAAAGATCGCCTCAGCTTGCCATCCCGACTGTGCCAGAGCTTGGATTGTGTGGCGGGCATCCCCAATCAACAACGTGGCTTGCAGGCGATCGCTCGTATATTGCTGGTCTTGTGCCAGAGCCTTGAGAATCGCTTGCACTGGGGGTGACCAACTCTCAATTAATGGCGGGGCGATCGCGGCTTGAGGCACGGTGACATCGAGTTCTAACCCGTAGACTTCTACCTGGCAGTTGGGGTTAGCAGTCCAAATGGTTTCGAGGGCAGCGGCGGTGTTGTAGCCCAGCCCATAGCAAACATCCAGTAAGCGAATGGTGCCTTGTTGGGCTTGCTCTACCAGGTGAGTGGCTTTGGCAAACTTGAGAAATGCCTCGGCTTTGGCACCCTGGCTACTATGAAACGTTTCACCAAACTCTTCTGAAAAAAAGGTGAATGAGCCGTCGTTGGTGAGTTGGGGAACCCAAGAGGCAGCAGTTGACATATCAAAGCCAGACCATGTGGATGAGAGCGATCTTTTTCATTGTCTAGTGTTTTGTGGGTAACACATTCGTGAAACGACAGATTATAATGAGAGATATGCCAATCACTTGGGGCTGTACTGGTTTCGACGTGGTGGCGAACGCTGCTTCGTGATGCAGGTCGAGAGTGAGTCACCTCTCGCAAATCAATGGCTCAAAACAAGTACATGCGAACAACATCGTACCTTTTGCTCGTAAGGCAGCTGCTGTTGCTTAAAAACCTCTCATAGGTTCGAGCGTCTGTAGTTTGACTCCGTTAAGGATTACAGACCAAACCCCAACGGATGCGTTAACTCGTCATCTCTAGTGGATGAGTTGACTAAGACTTTACTAGAGAATCCCATCGTCCGGGATAAGAGACGGTTCCCGCTTCGAGGATTAGAGAAGCTAAACCTGTGAACGATCGGGGGGTCAATACCCATTGCGGACAGCGGTTCGATTCCGCTCAGCTCCATTCCCAACGCTAAAAACCTCACCTTCTGATTAGGAAGCGTGAGGTTTTTTAGTGAGTTGCGATCGCGGTGCTAGTACCAAAGTCGCCTTGGTTAGACCGCGATTGCATGATGATTAGCTTGGTTAGACCGCGATTGCATGATGATTAGCGATTTGGATAGGCTGTTTTAGCTAAATGGCTGGAGCTAGGTTGCAGGCCGGCAGCCAACGAGCAGATAGGTAATTGCTAGAGTTGTGACCAATAGAAAGATGATGGAAATCATATCAGCGAAGCACCCTGTCAATGTTGTACTAATCTAACGAAGACTCTTTATGTCTAGCCCAGCCAAAAGACTGAAGTTGCGTAAGCCTTATTACGTAGCTCATTAGCTTTTATGTATCAAGGAAAACAATGGCTTCAGGCTGGTGCTTGAAAAGCTACTTGTCTTCTCAGAAGAGCCATACATGTTTGGTCAGTCGCAAAAACTTCAGTAATTTATACCAATTAGACCAGGGAACAACAAAGGCGGGAACATCACGAGCGCTTAGCTCACTGAACGCTTTTCAGCAATGAGCGAGGCTGCGCTTGTTAATTCTACAGCATGAATAACCGTATAAAAACATAGAAACCAATTTTTCAACTAATTTTCTTAATATTCTTGCGAGAACTACGGATACATTGCAGCTTTGGCGCATTGCTGAGTGTTGAATAATACTTTTATTCTTATTCCAGAGAATTTTTAATACATAGCGTTACCAGCATAAATACGAGGATTGTGAGGAGTTCTCCGAAATTGAGCGATCGCTGCTTGATGTTATCGGGTACGACCGCTCTTAGTAGGGGGGAAGGCAGTGTTACAAGCTTTAGAATGCCCAAAGTGCAGCAAGAAGGCGATTATTCAACGCAATAACGAGCTATATCAATGTCTGTCTTGCGATTTTAAGCGTGATTTTTCGCGGGGTGAGCAATCTAAATCTGATCTGGATTGGTCATTTTTGCTGATGATGCTGCTTTCGGTTTTTGTCGTTTTCCTGATTTTGCCTTAAGTGCGATCGCAAAATTTACGTAAGTGGATCTTTCAGTAAACCTGAGTAGATCGCGATCGCAAAACAAGGTATGCCAAGATAAGGCAGTTTTGAGGATCGCACAGGTGGTTAAAAGCTGGGCTGCGTTATCTTGCTGGGCTGGGGTAGTGGGGGTCGTCAGTGCTTGTAGTGCAGGCGGCTCCATCTCTCCTTCTGCTGGGCAAGCTCCGGCTACTGTAACACCCAGTCCAGTGGCTTCAGTCGTTGCCGCCCCAACCTCAGCCAAGGCCGTCTTAACAGCACCACCACCGCGTGACCCTCAATTACGCAACTCTTGGCCTGCCGATTGGGAGCGAGAATTTCAAGGTCGTGCTCAGCAGGTGATTGCTGACTTGGCTGACAGCAAATACGGCAATACCCACGGTGAGAACGAAAAGCGCTCTTACCCCAACGCGATGTTTGACTTTCTAGCTGGCAACCGAGAGCGAGCGATCGCGTTTCTGCAACAAGCAGATCAGCAAGCCAAAGACAATCAACATACAGAAGGCATTGACTACTACTACGCATTTACGCTGAAAGGACAAATGCGTAAGTATTTTCTCTTTGGTCAATTTCTAGACCCCGACTATAAACAGCAAATGTTTGCCGGAGCGAAACATTGGACTGAAGAAGACCCGGCTGGGCGATCGCATCCCAAATATGGCAAAGGTAATGGTAGCGGTAATGGCTGGGGGCCAGATGTGCGCGGTGGTTGGGTGGATGGTCGCAACACCGATAACTTACGAGCCATGCGCGAAACTTCTGTCTACTTAATGGCAGAAACTACAGGTAACGAAGCAGTTCGCCAAAAATATAAGGACAAGCTACAACGCTATGTCACCGCCTTGTACCAAATTGGTACGGGTGAGTGGGACTCAGAAAACTATCATGGTCAAACCTTAGCCGCCTATCTCAACCTCTATGATTTTGCTGAAGATCCTGAGGTCAAACAAACCGCAAAAGCTGCTCTCGATTGGCTGAGCGCTGCCGCCGCTGTGAAATATTACCGAGGGGGATGGGGTGGCCCTACCAAGCGTGACTATGGCAAAAGCAACGTGGTCTTTGGCTCGAATGCGGCTAGGTTGTTGTGGCTTTACTTTGGAGATGCACCTCTGCCTAACCCTGATCCTGAACGAGATGCGATTCATGTGATCACCAGTTCTTACCGTCCGCCGCAAGCTGTAGTTGCTTTAGCACGTAAGCAATTTCGCAAACCTGTAGAACTGTTGATCACCCACCCTACCTACGAAAATTGGAAACCTGGAAAAGCCGATCAACCCGCCTATTGGGAAACCACCTTCTTTGGCGAAACCTACCAAATGGGAAGCGTCGTCTCTACCTTTGCCGATGGAGATGTTGGCCCATTTAAACTAATGGCGCAAAATGTTCAGCGTGGAGTCGATTACTTTGTTGCCAATACAGAGGGCGATCGCGTCACTCCAGGCAAGCATGAAGGAGATCAGATCGGTCAGTACCGTAATCTATTGATTTGGCTGCGACCTGCCGACGAACCCTTCTTCTTTCAAATCCCGCAAACTGCTGCCACCGAAGTCGAAGATGATATTTGGTTCTTTCAGCTAGAAAACACTTGGTTGGCTCTGCGTCCCATCAATCTTGAACCCTACAGAGAAGTTACACTGCCCGAAAAGTGGACTGAAGTCTACCCCCAAGAACGCACCCTCAAAGCTGATGCTCAGGGTAAGACGTATGCTGGTTTTGCCCTTGAAGTGGGAGAGCCCACTACCCATCGTACCTATGAGCAATTTAAGCGGGCCGTCAAACGTCGAGGCCAGCTAGACCTGAGTGCGATCGCTCAAGGCACAGTCACACTCCAGAGCAGCACTCAAGAGTCTTTGCAACTCACCCATAACCCTGACAACGAACGACCTCAAATTGTCCGTAATGGCACCCCCCACAATTGGCAACAACACCTCAATCTCTATCAACCCACCTATCAAGACGCTCCGATCTCCCTCGGCTGGAAGCAGGGCAGCTTAAAAGTAACGGCAGGTAATCAGACGTTTGAGCAAGAGGTTAAATGAAGCCCAAAAGGATATTTGTTAATCATGGCGATTAGATAGCTTGCGATCGCGTTTGAGCAGTCTCCCCGCTAGACCCGCACCGAGAGTGAGTAGGCCGAGCGTGGTAGTAGGTTCGGGAGCGGTGATCGGAGCATAGGCAATCCCGATCGGACGCTTGAGGTTAGGGTTTGTGGCGACGAAAACTGCACCAGAATTACCAGTGCTGGGCAGAGGCTCACCTGTTAGGCCGTTGTAGCGCAGGATGGCTCCTAGATTGTTATTGCGAGAGTCAAAGCCGACAGTGTAGAGGTTGTTGTCCGGGTCAAAGGCCAAGTTACCAATAAAGTTGCTGCTGTTGGTTTGACCGTTTTCGGTAAAGGTCACATAAGTCGTAGGAATCACCGCCTGAGGGGTTCCTGTGGCTAAGTCGTAGCTACGAATCCCATTGGCAAAATCTGTTGTGATCAAATCTCCATTCGGAGCGATCGCCAACCCTAAGAAACTAACGAATTTGAAACTTAAAGGTAGAGGGTCTGGTTGTTCAACAAAGACAGTGGGTGTCGTGTCTAAAACCCCACCCTTGTTAGCAAAGCGGAGCACCTGACTTGGTAACCCTGTAAAATTAGCTTGCATTTCACCAGGTTCTGTTACACCATCCCCGTTACCATCCCCCGGAACTGCCACGCTCCCCTGCGTTGTCACATACAGATTACCCGCTGCATCAAATAGCAGGTCATTAGGCCCGTTCAGGCTACCTGCTGAGCCATCCCCTGCTGCAAAGACATCAATAAACGCTCCGGTTTGACCGTCATAGCGCAGAATTTGGTCGGTTAAGAAACTGCTGACGTAGAGATTGCCATCAGGCCCAAACGCTGACCCATAAGGACGAATGAGTGAACCGCCTTGATCAAAGCGGCCTAAAAACTCACCTGTTCTGCCGTCATAGCGCAAGATTGCCCCAGAGAAGTTATTGCCACTGCTGACGTAAAGGTTGCCATCGGGGCCAAAGGTGAGGTCATCGGGGCTAATCAACCCACCACTCCCAGCACTAATAAATTCGCCCCCCAACTTGCCCGTGCGCTCGTCAAAGAGCAGCACATTATTGCCTGCGGTATTCCCTACCAGCAGTGCTGCTTGGGCCGGATGACTCTGCAACCCTAAAGTAGCTGTGGCACTCAGAACCCCTGCCACCGTACAAGCAATTCTCTTCCCAACCATGACACTCTCCCCACTCCACAAAAGTGCTCCTATTATCAGGGGGCTTATGCAAGGAGGGACACGATTTCTATGATTTTTTACATATTTGTTGCTCTTGTTACACCCTAAAACCATCACACTAGGATTAGTGCCAAAATAGAAACTATCTGGTGGTCTTAGAGGTGACCTCAAATGGTACAGGCACGCCCGAAACCTATAACATTGGATGAGTTTTTGACGCTACCAGAGACTGAGCCTGCTAGTGAATATATTGATGGGTATAGTCTTCAAAAACCAATGCCTCAGGGAGAGCACAGCACGATTCAGGGAGAGTTAGTGATTGCGATTAATGCCGTCACTAAGCCTCAAAAAATTGCCCGTGCGTATCCAGAATTGCGATGTACGTTTGCAGGGCGATCGCTTGTGCCAGATGTTGCCGTTTTTCGATGGGAAAGAATTCCTCGGAATCCCGATGGCAGTGTTGCCAATATGTTTGCCTTAGCTCCTGATTGGATCATTGAGATTTTGTCGCCTGATCAAAGTCAAACTAAGGTTACTGCCAAAATCTTGCACTGCCTGAAGCATGGAACTGAGCTGGGATGGCTGATTGATCCGAGTGAACGGGCTATTTTCACATACTACCCTCAACAATCCCTTGATTTATTGGATGATCCAACCCAACTGCTTCCCGTACCATCGTTTGCTAGTGAGCTAAGACTAACAGTTGGTGAATTGTTTAATTGGTTGCTCGAATAATCACGCGAGTGTTTTTATCACTTAACAAGAATAATTGCTCTGCCACACAAGAAAATGAGTTTTCCAATGCGCACTCAGTTAAAACCATTTCAAAAAGAAGAACTTTGGGGATATCTGAATGAGAAAAGTGAAGTGGTGATCCCACCCAAATTTGATTATGCTCATGATTTTTCAGAGGATTTTGCAGCGATAAAGATAGGTGAAAAATGGGGTTATATCAATAACTCTGGAATGGTGCAGATACAACCCAGATATGACGGTGCTAGTAAGTTTTCTGATGGCATCGCAAGGGTAAAAATTGGCGATAAATATGGATATATAAACACCACCGGACGAATGATTATTCAACCTCAATTTGATTGGTCTGGAAGTTTTTCAGATGGTTTGATTCCAGTCTTAATCAATCAAAAAATTGGTTATATAAACAAAGAGAATAATATAACCATTAGTCCTGCCTTTGATGAGGCACTGAGCTTCTCAGAAGGGCTTGCAGCAATTAAGGTAAATGGCAAATGGGGTTATATTGAAAGAACAGGCCGTCTGATCGGTAATCTAGAATTTGATGAAGCAACTCAATTTTGCGAAGGCTTAGCACGAGTCAGGATTAATACAAAGTGGGGTTACATTAATCAAAAGGCTCAAATAATCATTCAATGTCAATTTGATGAGTCCACTGATTTTTCAGAAGGAATAGCACAAGTAAGAGTTCTTGATGAAATTCAGCATATTGATAAAACAGGAGATGTACTATGGTAACTAACCCTATCGTACGATTGAGAAACTGAACTAACGATTGTAACTTCTGAAGCGATCGCCCTCTTTTTCTCATGAGAGCGATCGCTTCTCTATCTCGCACAGCACAAAGTAGTTTTTAATGCTCAGCCAAGACAATAATGGTATCTCCGGGGGCGAAGGAGATTGGTTGGCTTTTCTTGGGGTTTAGTACTACGCCGTAAGCTTTGGCGAGATTGTTAGCGTCTGCTTGACACCGATATCCGATCGCAGACTCACCTCGTTGTCTGGCAGCCTCGACAATCGTGTAGAAATTTACAGGTTGAGTGAGCGTCACATAGTCATCTACAGGCTTGAGATAAATTTCTGAGCCTTCTGGATTAAAGAGATCGCTGAATACCGCATTCAAAGCCTTCTGCTCGGCTACCTGAGCCAACATCCGACTAATGATTTGCTCACTAATCACAAAATCATCGGGACGTGCCACCTGGGCGAGAGCTTGATTACGTACGTCTAAGATTTCGGTCACAACCTGGAAATTGTGGCGATCGCCATTCGTGAGGTTCCGCAACTGGAGCAGCGTCACGAGAGTTTGACCATCGGCCTCTTCAGGGTCTAAGTCAGGGTTGCACAAAACGACTGCGCGATCGTAATGACTCAAATTCAAGCTTTCCAAAACTCGGCGATCGGTGGTTTCTCCCTGGCGATAGTCTAAGGTTTGGCGCTGAAGCTTGAGGGTTTCACTCGACAACTCCACCTCATCAGCGGGGAACTCTGCCACCACCGTGACGTGAGAACCAGGCGCAACATAGGCATCCAACTGCTGAATAATATCGACGACGCGATCGTTCCATCCGAGAATTAAAGTATTTTCTACGCCATCAATCTTCCTTTCCTTTAGAGAAATAGATTGATGAGCGATCGCGGCATCTGAGGCAGGAGCGAGGTGGATGGTGTCATCATCTTCACTCAATACGATCAGTTGTTCCCCCACTTGCAACGGCGTATTGGTAGGAGGATTTAATTGAATCGTGCCATCTGCATATTTGATGCCCATCACCGTTGAGTCGTTATAAGCCAACAGTGCTTGTCCATAAGATTGCCCTTGGAGCGTTGGCTCGGTCTTAAAGTAGATTTCATTGCCACTGAAGTCAAGCAAATCCATGTAGACGATCGATAAACCAGATTGCCGACAGGTTTGCACCACAATCCGCGAGATCAGGTCGTTAGTGAGCAGCACCTCAACTTCGTTCTGCCCAATCAGTTGAATCACATCCAAGCTCTTGGGATTCTGCACTTGAGCCACAATGTGATACGGCTGTGACCCATCCCGTGGAATATTTGTAATCGCTAGTAAGGTTTTGACAAGTTGGGTGTCGGCGCGATCGCTGGTGGGGTTCAAGACAATAACCGAGCGGGCGGCTTGGATGTTGACCATGCCCAAATCGCTCATGCTGCTGGGGTTGCCAGTGCGACACACTAACCGAATCCCCCGCATTCGACCGAGAGTTTCTTGCAAGGCCATCTCCATCTCGACTTTTTCGGTCTCACTCAAGATGACGATGCAGGTGTCAGGGCGATTGGCATTGGCTAGCGCGAGTTCAGAAATCAGCGTGAACACTTGCAGCGACCAACCCAAAATCACAATATGGTTGGTTTCAATCACTCGCGATCGCCCTTGCCGCAAATCTTCTAATTTGGAGTCGATACCACTGCTGAGTAAACCGATTAAGGTGCTGACTACGAAGATGCCGCCAAAGGTGACCAACAGCATCGTCAAGCGAAACAGCCAACCTGTATCTCCGCCTACGGTGCCAGAGTCGAGAGTGCGCATCAGCACACCCCAAACTGCTTCTGGCAAGGTTAGACGCTCGCTGCCTTCTGGGGCAACTCCAGTCATATTTACCAGCACTGCCATCGCTAGGATGAACAGGAACGAGACCAAGGCCAGACCGCTCACCAGCGCTACGGTGCCCCGAGACATGAAGTTGTCAAACCGATAGCGCAATCGATCGGCGAGCGTAACTTTACCCATAGTGCTGTAACTTCCTCTGCGAATGAAATAGCGATCGCTGGATTCGGGTCTGTTCCAAAACTCCAAGCAGTTCATTATTCCCGTAAGAGCCCGGTTTCTACGGGTTTCTTAGAATTCGTAAAGGTTTTTAATGCTACAGGTGCTAGGCCAAATGGGTGCGATCGCTAAGCTGGTGAGAGTTCAAGAGCGATCGCCCTGCTTTCCATAAAGGTCTCAAGTGCAATCTGGCTTGCCCTAAAAGTAACCTGTACTCTAGAAGTAGACTTGAGAAAAGCTGAGGACTCCGTCAGAAAAGTCAAAGTTTCGTGTATCACATAGCTAAGCGAACTACTGATGAATATCCGCAATAAAAAGGCATTAGTAACACTTGCAATAGGAGACAAATATAAAAGACTATTTGAGCGATATTGCCAAGATAGCTGGAAATATTATTGTGCAAGATATTCCTATGATCTAATAGTTGTTACAAGACACTTGGATGATTCTGAGAGAGGGAGAGATCGCTCTCCTGCCTGGCAGAAATTACTTATACTGTCACAAGAATGGTCAAAAGCTTATGAACAAATCGTTTGGGTTGATACAGATATCATAATTAACAATCAACTTGCTCCCGACATTGCCAGCTTTGTTCCAGGCAATAAAGTTGGAGCAGTTGAGACATACTCCATTCCATCCCGAGAAATCTATGAGATTGCACTTAAAAGAAAATACGAAATCTGGCGTCAAAAAGGAATTAAGTTTGTAAACAGTCTTACGCCAGGACTTTATTACGAAAACAGAGGTATTCCTGGAGGGCACTTAGACCAGGTTGCCCAGACTGGTGTATTTGTCTGTTCGCCAAGACAACATCAAGAGCTATTTGAATATATTTACTATAGCTATGAAGACGAACACAAGAGCGCTGAGTGGAATTATGAAATGCCAGCAATGTCCTACGAACTAGTTAAGAACAATATGGTTCACTGGCTTCCGCCCCAGTTTAATCTATGCGTTAGCAATATGATTTCTGCCTTTTATCCCTTTTTATTTGATGGACTTAATGATGGGAACATGCAGATGCAAAATGAATCACTGGTGAATATTTTTGATTTAGGATACTTCATTCATTTCGCTGGATGCCCACAAATGATGGAAAGTCTTTATGTGAGACTTAATAACAGGTATTAGCAGAAATCAATACACAGTCGTATCGTTAATTTGTAGAAGACTGCACCTTCAGCGTAGGGGCTGACACTTATGCGATCGCTCTCTTCTCTCCATGAGAACGATCGCCCTGTAGAGCTAGTAATTAGGCTACACCGATGCGATCGCTTCCATAAAAAGAGCGATCGCTTTTTGCAGATAGATGCAATAGGAGGAGCGGAACATAATCGAATGGTATGAGAAGTTTTGTGCTGGTGACTATGCTGGGGCACTGCAAATTGTCGAGCAGCAAATCGCCCAAGAACCTGACAAGGCAATTCATCATTACAATCGCGGTGACATTCTACGAAAGCTGCATAGAGATGATGAGGCGA
>CBIHQL010000036.1:0-15333 GCA_966211855.1 uncultured bacterium | reverse complement strand
GCAACATTCAAGCCACCTCTGCCCAAGCTCAATACTTTAGCCGTGAGCGCAAGATTATCTTGAGCGGTAATGTGTATGTGTTGCAGCAAGGCAATAGTTTGCGCGGCGAGACGATTACCTACCTGATTGATGAAGGTCGGTTTGTGGCGCTTCCTCAAGCCAGCAAGCAAGTCGAGTCGATTTACATTGTTTCTGACCCCGCTGCTACACCCCCCACCCCACCCGCGATTTCAAATCCTCCCTTTGAGTAAACGCCCAAACGCTCAACATGCTTTAGGCTGGGTAGAGTTGCGCTAGCGTTGCGATTGAGTTAGCAGCGCCAAGTTCTATTGGGGTTAGGGGTTAAGTCGTTGAAAATCGTCCTAGAAAATGTTCATAAATCCTACGGGAAACGGACTATTGTCAATCGCGTTAGCCTCTCCGTAGGACAGGGAGAAGTCGTTGGGCTGTTGGGGCCAAACGGTGCAGGTAAAACCACCACTTTTTACATCGCCACAGGTTTAGAAAAGCCAAATCAAGGCCGAGTTTGGCTCGACGATCGCGACATTACCCATTTGCCGATGCACCAACGCGCCCGCTTAGGCATTGGCTACCTCGCCCAAGAACCCAGTATTTTCAGGCATCTCAGCGTCCGCGACAACATTTTGCTAGTTTTAGAGCAAACCAAAATCCCCCGTCGAGAGTGGCGATCGCGGCTCAATTATCTTCTACAAGAATTTCGTTTAGAAAAAGTTGCCTCTACCTTGGGCATTCGGGTGTCGGGGGGTGAACGGCGACGCACTGAAATTGCTCGCGCCCTGGCATCTGGACGAGAAGGCCCCAAATTTTTGCTGTTGGATGAACCCTTTGCCGGAGTTGACCCGATCGCGGTGGCTGAAATCCAAGAAATTGTCAGTCGATTGCGCGATCGCAAAATGGGGATCTTAATCACCGACCACAACGTCCGCGAAACCTTAGCCATTACCGATCGCGCCTACATCATGCGAGACGGGCAGATTTTAGCCTCTGGTAATGCCGAAGAACTCTATAACAATCCTCTCGTCCGCCAATACTACTTGGGGGACAATTTCCAACGATGAGTTCTAGCATTTCAAAGTCTTCGCAGTCGTCGTTTTTTCTGGGTGGCTGGCTGATCGGCGGGCTATCCCTGATGGATCGCTATATCCTCGGTCAGTTATTGATGCCTTTCTTGTTTGGGGTGGGCGCGTTTTCTTCGATCGCTGTGTCAATTGGAGCCCTCTTCGACCTCGTACGGAAGGTGACGGTAGATGACTTGTCGTTGGCGATCGCGCTGCAAGTCTTTCTGTTGCGGCTGCCCGAATTTGTCGTCTACGCACTACCAATGGCAACGTTGCTGGCAGCATTGATCACCTACAGCCGTCTCTCTAGTGATAGTGAGTTGATTGCTTTGCGGGGTTGTGGCATCAGTGTGGCTCGACTGGTTGTGCCTGCGGTGTTGCTGAGCTTGTTAGTGACTGGGATGACGTTTAGCTTGAGTGAGCTAGTTGCACCGCATAGTAGCTATCAAGCCTCGACGTTGGTCAACAAAGCCCTCAAAAAGAATAAGCCAACTTATCAAGAGCAAAACATTCTCTATCGCCAATTTGCCAACCAAGTGCAACCCAACGGCAGAACCGCTCAAGTACTAGCTCAATTGTTTTATGCCAAGGGGTTTAACGGTGCGCAGATGCTAAATCTCACCGTTTTGAACTTTGAGCAACAAAACTTGCGGCAGATTATTACGGCAGAGTCAGCCACTTGGAACCCCGCTCAAAATGCTTGGGATTTTGTCAACGGCGCGATTTATTTTGTCGGCCCCGATGGGTCTTATCAAAGTATTCAAAGCTTTCCACAACAACAGTTTGCGATCGCTCGTACGCCTCTAGATTTAGCTTCCCGCGATCGCGACACCAACGAGATGAACATCGCCGAAGCCCAAGAATATGTGGAACTGTTGCGACAAAGCGCGGATGAACAAACTCTCCGCAAGTGGCAAGTCCGCATTCAACAAAAATATGCGTTTCCGTTTGTCTGTGTCGTATTTGGTTTAATTGGCGCAGTCCTCGGCTCAAAACCCCAACGCACCACTAAAGCCACTGGTTTTGGTATCAGCGTTCTCGTAATTTTTGTCTACTATCTCCTATGGTTCCTCTGCGGCGCTCTAGGCCAAGGTGGAGTGTTATCTCCCCTAATGTCAGCTTGGCTTCCTAACCTAGCAGGCTTTGGAATCGGTGGTTTCTTACTGGCCCGAACTCAATAACTTTTGCCCCATTTCATATCTACAGATGAATTGGCAAAATGATGAAAAGTCATGAAATTTAGAACTTAGTACGGATTTAATAGTGCCGAAACAGGTCAAAAAGTTTAAGATCTGGAAACCTTAAACAATCTTGTCATGAGCGGCAACAACACTATTAATACAGGCGGCGGCGACTATAACCCTTCAATTTACGGTGACAATCTTCAAGGTTTTCATGTTGAAGGCAACTATGTGCGAGGTAATCATGTAGAAAATCATTTTATAGATATCAATCAGGAGCCACCTGAGGTTGCCACTCAAATTCAGCAACGCTTGCTAAAACTACAAACGGAAGGGAAGGTCAGCTTAGGAGAGGCTAAAGCAATTACTGCAAGTGAACTAGCTACTCAGGTGCAAACTCGACCAACGCTGAAGCAGAGATTAAACAAGGTATTTCAATACGTACAAGAGGCTGCTACGACTGGCCTAATAGGCGAGGCTGCTGTAGAGGTAGTTAAGCTTGCCTTACAACTTGTGGTTTGAACTAAAAACTATCTCTCATGAAACGTCGAGAAGTTATTTTAGTTCAAAGAGCAGTATCAGAATTTTCTAAAATTCACAGATTCTGGTCTAAAATTCCAAAAAACTGGCGATACTATCTAGTAGGACTATTTCTCATCCTACTAGGCTTCATAATTGCTATCAGTGGGGGTTGGCTTAGCTTCTTTATAGGTATTTTAATTACTGGAGCTGGCTTTTACGTTTATTTTCTTAGTTTTAAATTAGAGAGAACTAACGGAAGCAATTTTTTCACAAGTAATCATATCGGTCACAACAGCATTGATACAAATGGAGGTGATTACAGCCCATTTGTTAATGGAGATTCTATTCAAGGAACTCACATTGAAGGTAATTATATTAAAGGTAACTATATTAATGTGCAAGGGAATTACATAAATATAGATCAAGACTTCTCCCAGTTTAGTTCTCAAATTCAAGAAATTTTAACTCATCTAAAGACGCGAAGCTCCAGCCCAGAAGAGGCTGAGAATCAGGTTATTCAGGAACTGAACAATCAAGCACGTAAAAATCCTAAGTTTCGCAAAAGACTTTTTAAGTGGAAAGGATATTTAAAGGCTTTAGATAATAAAACAGAACTAGTTACGGAGCGCCTCGTTCATCAGATTCTAGAAGATTCATCAGACGTTGATTCTTCCTCAAGTACACCTGATAATTCAATTCCAGTAATAGAAGGTAAGTATCAAGTTTTGCATAAACTTCTTAAAGCTGGCAAATGGAAAGAAGCTGATGAAGAAACAGCGAAAATTATTCATAGCTTCATGCCAGGCTACTCTGAAAACTACTACTATTATTGGTTCGACGCCAAGGAAATCCCACCAGGAGAACTGAATAAGATTAACAACTTATGGACTAAGTATAGTCAAGGGCGTTTCGGTTTCAGTGTTCAGCAGAGTATTTGGAAAAAGGTTTCTAGCATCTACCCTCTTCAGGAAAACAGGTCTAATTTTGGCACTCACTGGAAGCTTGAAGATGCTTATTTAGCTTTCATTGATTGTGTTGGTTGGTCTATTCATGAGAATCGTTTATATTATGATGATCTCAAATATTCTTTGACAGCGCCTTCAGGTCATCTGCCTGCGAGAATTATGTTTGATCTTCCTCAAATTTATTACTCACAATATTCAAACCATTGCGATCTTAATCAAGAAGTTTTCGACAGCTTAATGGAACGCCAATATGGTAATTACTCATTCATTCCATTGTGGATGAAGGGTTGGTTTTCAATAAACTAGATTTAAAAGTATTAGCTAAAATCGAGCTGCTATGAAATAAATTAGAGGAGCGATCGCTAGAGCGGGTCAAAAAGAAGCGACGCGGATTTTGGCGACTTCTAGGAGATTGAGAGCGATTCCGACCACCATCAAACCACCCACCCCCGTAATCAGCAGTACTCGTGGGTCAGTTGCCGGATCGGGGAGTGCTTGAGCTAGTAGACCTGCCGCCAACGATAGACCACCTTGATAGACCAAAATCACGAGTGTCGAAAATCCGGCCCCAATACCAAAACTACTCGTCAGGGCGATCGCAGCCAGACCATCCATCGTCGCTTTCAGAGTCAACAGCGTGTTATCTCCGGTTAAGCCATTGTTGAGACTGCCAATCAACGTCATCGGCCCCACGCAAAACAGCAAACTAGCCGCGACAAAACCATCGGTAAATTGGCCCCCACCTCTCACCCGTCGCTTCAGCCAATCTCCCACCGCCGTTAATTTAGCTTCGATTTGCCACCATTCACCCAAAAGCCCCCCGATCGCGATCGCCAACAGTGCCAAAATTACTCCAGCGATCGCCCCTGCTTGAGCTTTGTTTAGGCTATTTGCCATCTGAAAACCTACAAACAGCGTGATCAGTCCCAAGCCTTGGGTGATAATTTGCTGCATTCGTGCAGGTAGCCGTCCTTTCAGCAGCAACCCCAAAATTGTACCGATCACAACCGTGCCGACATTAATCCAAGTGCCGCTGGTTTTTGCCCAAAAATCGAGTGTCATACTACTCAAAATTTAGCCCCTAGCTTTTGTGTGTAGATAAAGCCAAGGGATACTTGCAAAACATCATAAATCACTAGATTTAGTATCCTCTTAATACCATTTGTCTTACCAGCTCTGTTTGAGTTCGTGATAATTTTTTGTTCATGGCAATCTCCTTTGTGATAAACTTCTCAAACACAAATTTAAGAAGAACCTGAAATCTACTAGCTCAACACTGCTTTGTATCCGCCCGCTCAAACAACATCATGAAACTATCAGTTATCATCCCTTGTTTTAACGAAAAAAACACTATTACTGATGTCATCAAAGCAGTTAAAGCATCTCCTATTTCTTGCGAGATTATTATTGTAGATGATTGCTCAACAGATGGGACACGAGAACTTTTACAAAGCTATTTAGAACCCCAGGTAGATACGGTTATTTATCACTCACGAAATCGTGGCAAAGGCGCTGCGTTACGCTCTGGTTTTGCGGCGGCAACCGGAGACATTGTGATTGTTCAGGATGCTGATTTAGAGTATGACCCGCAAGAGTATCCGGCAATGATTGACCCGATTTTAAAGAACAAGGCAGATGTGGTCTATGGTTCTCGCTTTATGGGAGCTGGCCCGCATCGAGTGGTTTATTTTTGGCATATGGTTGGTAATCAATTTCTCACGACTTTGTCGAACATGTTTACCAATATCAACCTCACAGATATGGAAACCTGCTATAAGGCATTTCGACGAGAGGTTATTCAAGCAATCAAAATCGAAGAAAATCGCTTTGGCTTTGAACCGGAAGTAACAGCAAAAGTTTCTAAAATGGGATGCCGTATTTATGAAGTAGGCATTTCTTATTACGGGCGCACCTACCAAGAAGGTAAGAAAATTAATTGGAAAGATGGTTTTCGAGCGATCTGGTGCATTTTGAAATACAACATTTTTAGATAAGCATTTAATTTTTAGGTCAAGAAGCATTGGCCTCAACACAGATATTTATTCGAGCCAATAACTTGCATTCACTGCTTATGCCCATTCACTATCTCAAGAAGTTATTAATAGTCTCAGATTCAAGCAAGATCTTGAGTAAACCTAACTTCATTTGGTTTGCTCTCAGCTTGGTTGTGGCTGCTTACTTCGGCTTGGTATCGCTGCATTATGCCTTCAGCCAAAACTATATTGTTCAGGACGATGCCAGACATCACGTTGTTTGGTTACAGCGGTTTATTGACCCAGATTTATTTCCCAATGATCTAATTGCCGACTATTTTGAAGCCGTCGCTCCTCTTGGGTTTAAGGGGGTGTATTGGCTGATGGCTCAGGTTGGCGTTGAGCCACTGGTTTTAGCCAAATTTTTGCCGTTGCTGCTAGGGCTTGTGACCGCAGCCTACTGCTTTGCGATCGCTCTGCAACTGCTGCCTATTCCATTGGGTGCTTTTACAGCTTCAGTCATTCTGACTCAGTGCCTATGGTTAGACGACAACTTGATTCCAGGCGTGGCACGATCGTTTGCCTATCCGTTGTTTTGTGCGTTTCTCTACTATCTCCTAAAGCGATCGCTCGTTCCTTGTTTGATCGCGATCGCGTTGCAAGGTTTGTTTTATCCACAACTTCTCTTAGTAGAGATGGCGGTAGTCACAATTCGCCTAATCCGCTGGGAGCAAGGACGCTTCCGGTTATCGCGGGTCAAAGCCGATTATCAACTTTGGCTCACCGCTCTTGTCGTTACTGTCATCGTGCTCTTGCCCTTTAGTTTAGCCACTTCAGACTTTGGTGCCGTCGTCACGGCGGCTCAAGCCAAACTCATGCCGGAGTATGGCGAGGCAGGGCGATCGCGCTATTTCATCAACAATCCCGTGGCTTTTTGGATGGGCGGTGATAGTGGCCTTGATATCCCAATCTATCCACCCATTATTTTGATTGGGTTTTTATGGCCCCTCAGCCTGAAACTTTCACGCCTAACCCGCCATATTTCTCGACAAGCAGTTCTATTAGGAGAAACAGTCCTCGCTTCTTTAGGGATGTTTTTCCTGGCTCACATACTGTTCTTGAAGCTGCATCTGCCGACCCGTTATACCATGCACAGCCTACGAGTGGTTTTGGCTTTAGCAGCAGGCATGACAATTGTGTTGCTGTTAGATGCCGGCTTGAACTGGCTGATTGAACAACAGCAGGCTCAGAGGGCTTTATCCTTCAAATCACGGGTGGCGATCGCGGGTATCAGCCTTTTCGCAGTGGCTTCTCTGATAGTGCCAGCCATTCCCAGCATTTTTTTGAGCGCCCATCTTCAGATCGGCGGTCGAGCCCCTCAAGTCTATGAGTTTTTTGCTCAGCAGCCTAAAGATATTTTGATTGCTTCTTTAGCAGAAGATGCCAATAATCTACCCGCGTTTTCCCAACGGTCAATTTTGGTAGGTAGAGAATTTGCGCTACCCTATCACACGGGGTATTACAGCCAGATCCGGCAACGCGCGATGGATTTGATCGAAGCACAATACAGCCCTGACATTGCCAAGGTACAAGCCGTAATTCAAAAATATGGCATCGACTTTTGGCTACTAGAACCCGACAGTTTTACAGAATCTTATTTAGCAACAAATCCTTGGTGGAAGCGGTGGCTGCACCAGTATGAGCCTGCAATTTCAGAAGCAAAGCTGCGTTTAGAACAGGGGCAAACGCCAGCCCTCACCCAATGGGTAAATCAATGCTCGGCACTGCAAACCGAGAAGTTTACGGTAGTCACAGCAGCTTGTTTAATGGCAGTTCAGCCTTCAAGATAGCGCTAGTGCGACGGCTCCCCATAAGGGGGCATCATCTCCTAAGGCTGCGGGTACTACTTCAAAGTGAATTTCGGGCAGGGCCGTGGCTTGAGCCGTGTGGCGAACTACTTCCCACCATTGTGCTCCGGCTTTTGTGACCCCACCCCCTAAAACGAAGCACTGCGGGTTGACCAAATTCGCGACATTGCCAATACCAGTGCCTACCGCCCAAGCTGCCACCTCCAACACCTCCCAAGCCAAGTCGTCTCCTTGTTCAGTCGCTTGACTGACGAGTTGAGCAGTCATTGCCTCTAAGTTATGGTTGACGAGCGATCGCAACACTTGACCTCGCTGAGGTTGGGCAACGAGTTGTTCGCGAGCGTCTTGAGCAATATAAGGCCCAGAGGCTAAGCGCTCTACACAGCCCCGTTTCCCGCACAGACAAAGCGGCCCATCTGGATCAACCACCATGTGACCGATCTCTCCTGCCATGCCTTCATGCCCTCGCCAAAGTTGCTGGTTGAGAATCCAACCGCCACCGACCCCGGTACTGATTGTGATATAAAACAGACTGTCCCGGCCTTGCCCTGCGCCAAACCGATGTTCTCCCAGTGCCGCCACATTCGCATCATTGTCTACAACTGCGATCGCACCAAATTCTTGCTCTAACCACTGGCGCACCGGGATATTCTCCCAACCGGGCACATGATGAGACAAGCGCACCGTCCCTGTAGTGGCATCGACTGGCCCCCCAAAACTCACACCGATCGCACTAGGTTTACGACCGTTCAGCAACTCATGAGCCAGCGATCGCATCGTTTCCCAGTCAGATTGAGCATTCGAGTCTTGAGGAGATAGCACCCGCTGATAAGCTTGCCATTCTCGCTCACCCGCACCGACCAGCGCCGCAGCATGTTTGGTGCCACCAAAATCTAAAGCTAGAACTAACGGAGTGTCGGTCACAATTTTTTTACTCAAGGGGAATGTGGCGATTGTGCCTGTCTGTCTGGCTTGCCACAACCGTAAACTCAACTAGGACAGAGCAAACCTCCCTAAACTTGAGAAACTTCTGGGCTTCCCGCCGAGATTGTTTTAGAGTCTAAAGTAAAGATCTTGCTTGATTTATGAGTGCGATCGCTCCCTCAAAACCCCCGTTAAGGCAACCACCTCAGGCGTTATTGGCTAAAACCTTTCACTGGGTCAATGTCGTGAGTTTGTTTCTCATGCTCACCAGTGGCCTGCAAATTTACAATGCAAACCCAGTCTTTGGCGGGCGTGAGGGTTGGCATATTCCACCCATTTTTGCCCTCGGTGGCTGGCTTGCTGGTGGAAGACATTGGCACTTTGCCGCCATGTGGCTGTTTGCGTTGAATCTTCTTTGGTATGGCCTGTATATCTTAATCACGCGACGGTGGCGACATCGCTTTGTGGGGCAGAACGATATCAAAGCGCTCGAACGTAGCCGCAACTCAAAGCGACGGTTCTACGCTTGGCATCGCATCGCTTACACCGTGATTATCCCCATATTGCTGCTGGCAATCTTCACCGGGATTGGTATGTACAAACCCGCACAGTTCCCTTGGATTGTCGATTGTTTTGGCAGTTGGCAAGCTCTACGCATTGTTCACTTTAGCTCTGTACCAATTGTCTTACTATTTGCGATGCTGCACTCTTGGCTGGGTCTGAAAGTTGGCGGTTCGCGGTTATTAGAGTCTATGTTTTGGTAAACCCACGATGAGTTTAATTCAAGTTCCACAGCCAAACTGGTCACGACGAAGATTTCTGCAAATGGCGGGCTTGACGAGCTTAAGCGGGTTGCTAGGCGGGTGCGGCACCCCACTATTTGAAGATATTGTTGGTGTAGTTTCCGAGCCACTCAATCAGAAAGTAGAGACACTGCTCTTTAACCCAGAGAAACGGGTGCCAGAGTTCCCCATAGAGGCGATCGAACCCAATGCTTTGATCGTCAACTCATTTCGCGGCAACCCGGTGATTGATCCAGCCCGATTTCAATTAGTGATTGATGGCGAGGTCAACAACCCGCTCAAGCTAAGTGTGCAAGAGATCCAACAACTTCCACTTACCTCCATGATCATCCGACATGTCTGTGTAGAAGGATGGGCCGCGATCGTGCAGTGGGGAGGAATTCGCTTGCGAGAACTTGCTGCTTTGGCACAAGTCAAACCCAGCGCAAAATATGTCTACTTTATGTCAGCAGATGGCTATTACAGCAGTTGGGATCTCGCTTCGGCGCTGCATCCGCAAACATTGCTGGCTTATGAAAAAAATGGATCTCCTTTACCTGTTGAGAATGGCGCACCGTTACGGTTAGCGGCTCCAGTTAAGCTCGGTTACAAGCAGAGCAAATGGGTGACCCAAGTCCGCTTTACTAATGAGCTTGGGCGGCTGAAAGGATATTGGGAAGATCAAGGTTACGAATGGTTTGCTGGTCTGTAATTTTATTTGGGTGAGGGGGAGAGTATGAGCTTTTTTGACAAGTTAAACGAAGCGATCGCCCGCAATCAAAGTCTGCTGTTTGTGGGTCTCGACCCCAACCCCGAAATGATGCCAGCACACCAACCCAACGGGGATGAAATCGAAAACTTAGTAGAGCAGCTAGGAGATTGGCTCCAGTTTGTCATTGATGAAACCGCCGATTATGTCTGTGCCTACAAACCCACCCTCGGATTTTACACAGCCTTGGGCTCCGCTGGACTCGACCTCTTAGAACGGACTCTCAGTGCTATCCCCAAACATATCCCTGTCATTTTAGATGCCAAATATGCTGACCTCAACACTAGCACCCTAGTGGCACGTACAGCCTTTGAGCAATGGCACGTAGATGCTGTGACGATCGCTCCGTTTGCAGGGCAAGATCAGGTGGCTTCGTTTTTGATGTATCCTGACAAGGCGGTGTTTATCCTCTGCTGTACCTCAAATCCAGGAGCGATCGCGCTGCAAGAATATCCCAACTCGCAAGAGCCGCTCTATCTCCAAGTGGTTCAAGAAGCCCGCGCCTGGGGCACACCTGAGCAATTAGGGCTAGAAGTCGGCACCACCTCAGCAGATGTGTTGCGGCGAGTCCGAGCGATCGCGCCTGAGCGGTTAATTTTAGCTCGCAGCATTTGGCAAGGTGGCAATCTCTATGATGTGTTGGCTGCTGGGCTAAGCCGAGACGGAGAGGGGCTGTTAATCCCAGTCCCACAAGATCTACTAGCCAATAAACATTTAGGTCGGGCGATTCAATCTTTGCGTGAGGAGATCAACCAAATTCGTGAGCAACTCTTAGGGGAAGCTCTCAACTGTGACTTATGGATTCCGGATGTCTGCCCACTGGCTCAGCACCCTTATCTGGAATTGATTTTGCAGCTTTATGACATTGGCTGCATTATGTTTGGCGAGTTCGTGCAAGCATCTGGAGCCACATTTCCCTATTACATCGATCTCCGCAAGATTATCTCTAATCCGCAACTGTTCCATCAGGTGCTCACCGCCTACGCAGACATCCTCCAAAATCTAACATTTGACCGAATTGCAGGGATTCCTTACGGTTCTCTGCCTACTGCTACAGGTCTCTCTCTCGCAAAGAGGTCAAAGCCCACGGTACGCGCCGCTTAATTGAAGGCAATTTCTATCCTGGTGAAACGGTGGTTGTGGTAGATGACATTCTGATCAGCGGTAAAAGTGCGATCGAGGGAGCCGAAAAATTACAATCTGCGGGGCTAAATGTAGAGGATATTGTGGTTTTGATCGACCATGAGCAAGGTGTAAAAACCCGCCTAGAAACCCAAGGCTACCGCGCTCACTCAGTCTTGACGATCTCAGAAATCACCGAAACACTCTATCAAGCAGGCCGCATTACGACTGAGCAATTTGCAGCGCTGCAAGAATCCTGAAAGTTTCCGGATGCTACCTTGCAATCGCTGAAGAAAGGTGTGGTAGATGCACCCTGATTTTAACCCCTGGCCTCGGTCGGGGGTTTTTTATTGCTGATTTTATAGGGGTTATTTGGAGCGATCGCGGTCAGTTGATTGTGTTGGTTGGTGAATAGCTGTGCGATCGCTGAATTTAAACCACAAATCTTCTTCAGTCTAGTGGAATAGTGTTTTGACCGAATAACGTCTTGATCTAGGAATTTTCTAGGTTGCGGTTACATTATAGTATTTACACTATCTGATTAAATCTCGCCTGAGGTTGCCATGTCACCCTTCACCGACAACGATTTTGGGGAGCGGTGATGTTATGCTGGATGAAAGAGGGGCTGAGGATAAAACACGATGAAAAGCCGTAGCTTTACGGTCATTCTCCATAAAGAAGAGGATATGTACATCGCTGAATGCCCAGAGGTTGGAACAGTCGATCAAGGGGAAACGATCGAACAGGCGATCGCTGGTTTGAGAGAAGCAACGCGGCTTTACTTAGAGGAATTTCCTCTACCTGAAACTTCCCCTAGATTTGTGACTAGCATTGAGATCAGCTATGCCTAAACTGCCACGAATCTCAAGCAGAGAGGCAATTCGGGCATTGGAACGTTTAGGATTTGAGCAAGTTCGTCAAACTGGTAGCCACGTTGTCATGAAGAAGGAAACCGAAGAGGGCGAAGTCGGCTGTGTTGTGCCTGTGCATCGAGAATTGAAAGTTGGTACGTTGAGTGGCATTCTCAAACAAACGCAAGTCACAGCCGAAGAGTTCATTGAGAATCTTTGAGGTCTAACAATTCAAATACAGCGGACGGTGGAAAGCCATTGGTGTTATGTTCGAGGTTATCTGCCGCCTCTAATTTAAAAAACCGTTATCTTGATCTTGATTTACTGCAACAAAAGCGATCGCTTCCTACAGTCTCTTACACATATGCTTGGCATAAAATGAGAGCAGGTCTTAGAAACTGTGCGGCTTCATCGTAAGGTATTAGAGCAGCTGAGCGTTCAGTCCAGCGTTCAGTCCTTAGAATTGTTCGGTTCAGTGGCACGTGATCAGGCGACCTCTGACAGTGACGTAGATTTCTTAGTTACATTCTCTATAGAAGCAGGGCTATTTGAACTTTTTAGAGTTCAGCACTACTTGGAAGGAATTTTAGACTGTGCAGTTGACATAGGGACAAAAGATTCCCTACGTGAGCATTTGAGAGAGCCTATTGCAGAGGATTTGATCCGTGTCTTCTAAGCAAATTGTTGCACTGGGGAGCGCCCCTTCCAAACCACCTAATTACTCAAAAGTCACGTCTCCGTAGAGATCAGCGATCGCCCCTTCAAAATCAATACTTTGAAGCTGAAAGGTCTGTTGAATTGGGGAATAGACCTGAAAGAGCCACATACCATCGGGCGTGCGACGGAAACAGTCAAGTCGTTGGCGTTTGGGACTGATCAAAACATATTCTTGCAAGCTTTCCAGCATTTGATAATTATGGAACTTGTCACCTCGGTCAGAAGCTTCAGTTTCATCCGACACAACTTCAACAATCAGACAAGGATCTTGCAAGAGCTGACGGGTTTGTAAATCGCGATCGCTGCAAGTGACAGCTAAATCAGGGTAATAGTAGATACTACTGCTGACCTGCACTTTGACATCTGAAACAGTCGCTACACAACCTCGTTTTTGTAGATGAGGTCGCAGAGCGCTGTAGAGGTTGAGAGCTAGCAGGTTATGGGCAATACTACCGCCTGTCATAGCGACGATCGCTCCATTCACATACTCATGACGAATGTCCTGCTGAGTTTCCCAAGCAAGATATTCTTCAACCGTGAGATGGGGTTGAGAAGAGGCAATCATCATTTCACCTCACAATGGGCGATCGCTGTGATCTCTAGCGTAATCTTTGCGATGGCTTTTGCGAAGACATTAGAGAGACCGTTAGTTCAGCTTTGAAACCACTTCTACCAGCCTCTTGGCGATCGCTGTCACCGTAGATTGTTGGCTTTCATTTTTCAGCTTGCCATTTTCAAACGCGTCATAGGCATTGCCAACTGCGAGTTGATCAGGAAGCACCAGCACCCCAATATTGCCTAAAATATCGCGGACGTGATTTAAACCCCGCAAACCGCCTAATCCACCTGGAGACGCGGCGAGGAGAGCAGTCACTTTGCCACGAAAGCAAACCAGCCCTAACGGTGGATCACCAGGTTCGGGACGAGATGCCCAATCGATCGCATTTTTCAGCAATGGTGTGATCGAGCTGTTGTACTCTGGGCAAGCAATCAGAAACCCTTGGTGAGCCTTCATCAATTGCTTCAACTTCAGCACATTGTCGGGTAAGCCTTCTCTGGCTTCTAAGTCTTGGTCATAGAGCGGTAAGGGCAGGTCACGAAAATTGAGTTCAGTTACTTCAGCTCCAGCAGCCCTAGCCTCAGCAGCAGCAATCCTCACCAGTTGCTGATTCAGCGAGCCTTCCCGAGCGCTACCAGAAAAAGCCAAAATTTTTGCAAGTGCCATCCTGTCCTCTCCAATCAGTGCAAGTTCGTGACCTTGACCATCAATAGCGAATCAGGTCACTAGAGGTCATCCGTCTTTAGTCTTGCACAGCAGAAAAATAAACCCGGCACTAATTCTGATCATCTTCAACTTTTCGGGGTGCAGCATCATCTCGCCACAGCGCAATCCCGCCCAGTAGCCCAGAAACATTAGGCACGATTTTGACCTTTGGTGGCAGATCAAAGGCGATCTTGTCTGTGTTGCCGCCACCAATGTAGAGGTAATCGTAGTTAAACAAATGCTCTAACGAGGCGATCGCTTTTTCTAAGCGGCGATTCCACTTTTTCCTGCCGACGCGATCGAGGGCTTCCCGGCCTAGTTGCTGCTCGTAGGTTTCTTCATTACGAAACTCATGATGCCCCATCTCTAAATTTGGCACCAACTGCCCATTGAGAAACAATGCCGAACCAAACCCAGTCCCCAAGGTGATCACTAGCTCCACACCCTGACCCGCGATCGCCCCTAGCCCTTGCATATCAGCATCGTTGATCACCCGCACAGGTTTGTCCAAGCGCGTTGATAAGGCTGCGGCTAAATCGAAGCTTACCCAGGCAGGGTCGAGGTTGACCGCTGTCTCAGTGACTCCGTTGCGCACCACCCCCGGAAACCCTACCGACACCCGATCAAACTCGCCTTGGCTTTCGGTGAGTTGGGCGATCGCCGCAATGATCGCGTCTGGCAGGGGTGGTTGGGGCGTTTCGACTCTTGCCCGCTCAGTCTGTGGTGTTCCAGTTTCATCCAGCACCATCACCTTGACACCACTGCCGCCAATGTCCACTGCCAGCGTTTTCATCGCATATTCCTCTTGAGTGCAGTTGAGAAGCAGCGATCGCCCTACTACACCGATGAGCGCTAAATTGCGATCTTAAACACCCAGTCTTGATACTTGGGATGCCGATTTTCGGTGATCGCTGTGATTTGATCTCTCAGCTTTTCAGTGATCGGTCGCTCTTTAGATAAATGGTAGTTTTCAATCTGCTTCACCGGGGTGATTTTAGCAGCAGTTCCGCTCAAGAAGACCTCATCCGCGATAAATAATTCCGATTTATCAACGGGTCGTTCTACCACTTCAATGCCTAAATCTTTAGCCACCGTGACGATGCTATCGCGGGTAATGCCTTCTAAGACATCTTGTTCAAAGCCAGGGGTAATTAGTTTGCCATTTCTGACCACAAAAATATTCATCCCTGAGGCTTCGCTAACTTTGCCTTGAGAATTCATCAAAATCGCTTCATCAAAGCCAGACTCTACTGCCTCTGTTTTAGCTAACGAGGACGCAATGTAAGCACCACTAACTTTGCCCCGGAGTGGTAAGC
>CBIHQL010000035.1:0-15425 GCA_966211855.1 uncultured bacterium | reverse complement strand
TAATAATTATAGAAAAAATTGGTGAGGCGAGTGGTCGAGATGTCCGCATTCAAATTTTATCAGAACAAATATTAGATAGAATTATCGAAGAAACCAATAGTTCATGGGACGAATGGGTTGAAACTCTAGATGAGGTGATGACTAATAAATTGGAAAAGTGGTCTTCTAAGCATTCACCTATATTCAGCAGAGATCAGCTAGTCAAAGACTACGTAAATCAATTTAATCGAGATTTATCGCGGGAGCTTGATAAATGGATAGATGGTCAACTAAAAAATAAGATACTGAATAAAAATTTGAAAGAATTAGATAAATTTATAAAACAAGAATTAAAATCCATAGAATATGATTTCAACAACATTAGTAAGTTGCACAACAATAGTAGCAATTGGATCTTCCTTGCAGAACAAGACGAACTGCTTAAGCAATCCAGTCTCGCAGAGAACATTGGTTTAGCTGGCTTGGGAGCAGCAGTATTGGTGCCAGCATTTATTTTTGCTGGGCCGATTCTTTTTATTATAGGAAGCTTAGTTGGTGGTGGTTTTCTTGGTATAGGAGCAGGTGGGGTGCTTGGCCTAGATAAAGAGATTAGAGCAAACGTTTACGAGATAGGCTCTGAGAAGTTTATTGAGTCTTTAGACGATATTTTTGATAAGCTCTCTGAAACTATCAATTCAGCTGTATCTCTGAGAGTGCAGCAGGCTGATGAAACGATTTCCAGAGCAATATCGTTTTTTGAGAATCTTTTAGAGCAGCAAGAGAGAGCACACTCTGAAACTCTAGAAAAAAGAGAGGCTGATAAGAAGTGGATTGCTCTCAAGTCTGAAGAGCTAAAACAGATGCAAAAAGAAGTTGACTTAATAGTTTCTAGGCATGAAATTGGATCTAGTAAATAATTAAGTAGAAGCGATCGCCCCCACTTTCCTTAACTGGAGCGATCGCTTTCTTCTACTTCTTCTTGCCAAACTTAGCTTTCAAGTCATCGAGCGTCGCGGTTTTAGATTCTGTGCGATCGCTTGATGGCTTTTTACTAGCCTTTGGTGCAGGTTTAGCCGCAGCTTCACCCGATCGCATTGTTAAACTAATTCGCTTCAGGGGTTCGTTGACTTCTAGTACCCGCACTTTCACTACTTGACCGACTTTGACAATTTGCTTGGGATCACTGACAAAGCGATCGGCGAGTTGCGAAATGTGGACTAAGCCATCTTGATGCACACCAATATCGACAAAGGCTCCGAAGTTGGCAACGTTGGTGACTACGCCTTCCAGTTCCATGCCCACTTGCAGGTCAGAGATTTCCTTCACGCCCTCTTTGAACGTGGCGTATTTGAACTCGGCACGGGGGTCACGGCCTGGCTTTTCTAACTCGCTGAGAATGTCGCGGAGGGTTGGTTCGCCCACCTCATCCGTCACGTACTTCTTCAAGCCTATTGATTTTAAGCGCTCGGCGACTTGGGTGATTTGAGTCAGCGGCACTTGTAAATCTTTAGCGATCGCTTCCACAACCCGGTAGCTTTCAGGGTGAACGGCAGTGTTGTCGAGGGGGTTTTCGCCATCCCGAATTCGCAAAAATCCAGCGGCTTGCTCAAAGGCTTTAGGGCCGAGCTTGGTCACTTTCAACAGGGCACGACGATTTTTGAAAGCACCGTTTTGGTTGCGGTAGGCGACGATGTTGTTGGCGATCGCGGGGGTAATGCCCGAAACAAAGGTCAGCAGTTCTTTCGAGGCTGTGTTCAAATCCACGCCAACATAGTTCACGCAACTTTCAACGGTTTCATCCAGCTTCTTCTTGAGCAACTTTTGATCAACATCGTGTTGGTACTGCCCTACGCCGATCGATTTGGGATCAATTTTTACCAGTTCAGCGAGTGGGTCTTGTAACCGCCGCCCAATGCTGATTGCACCGCGCACTGTGATATCTAAATCGGGGAATTCGGCGATCGCCACGTCACTGGCTGAATAAATCGAGGCCCCCGACTCATTGACCATCACCTTAATCGGTTTGCGGTCTAGCGTGCCTAATACTTCAGTGACAAACTCATCGGTTTCGCGGCCTGCGGTACCATTACCGATCGCAATCAGTTCAATCTGGTATTGCTCGATCAGCCGTTTCAGAGTGGCTGCTGCTTGTTGGCGTTGGTTAGCCGACTGATGCGGAAAGATTGCTTGATATTCAAGAAACTTGGCGGTCTGATCCAACACGGCGACTTTGCACCCGGTGCGGAAACCAGGGTCGATCGCGAGGGTCGGTTTCATCCCCGCTGGGCTGGAAAGCAACAACTCGCGCAAGTTCGCTTCAAAGGTTTTGATCGACTCCACATCAGCGTAAGTTTTGCGATCGCTCCGCACTTCACTGATCAGCGACGTTTTCATCAAGCGGTTAAAGGCATCTTTGACCATCGCTCGATAAAAATCACGCACAGCCGCTTGTTTCGTGCGAATTTCTTGGGCTTCTAAATAGGCAAGCACCGCTGTTTCGTCAAACGTCAGGTCAAAGTCGAGCACCCCTTCCGCTTCACCGCGATACAAGGCCAGCAAATTGTGAGGGGCAATGTCTTTCGCCTTCGCCTGGAAGTTGCGATACATCTCATATTTCGTCGTCCCTTCCGGGAAATCGGCCTTAATTTTGGAGGCAAACACTCCCGTATTCATCAAATAATCGCGCAGATACGCTCGGTGCTCAGCCGTTTCCGCCACCGCTTCTGCCAAAATATCTGACGCGCCTTGCAAGGCATCCTCAACGGTTTTCACGCCCTTCTCTTCGTTGACGTATTGAGCAGCTTGAGTTTTCAGGTCAGCAGCAGCGGCTTGGGGTTGGTTCAAGCTCTGAATCCAGGTTGCCAGCGGCTCTAAACCTTTTTCGCGGGCGATCGTGGCGCGGGTGCGACGCTTAGGGCGGAAAGGCAGATACAGATCTTCCAGTTCATTTTTTTGCCGACACTCAACAATTTGCGCTTGGAGTTCTTCGGTGAGTTTGCCTTGAGCCGCGATCGCCTCTAAAATCGCTTGCTTCCGTTCTTCTAGCTCGGTCAGGTAGGTGTAGCGATCGAACAAATCTCGCAGTTGAATTTCATTCATTTCCCCCGTGCGTTCCTTGCGATAGCGAGCGATAAACGGCACTGTCGCTCCTTCGGCAAACAGTTCGAGGGCGTTATTCACTTGAGCGGGTCGCAGGTTTAACTCGTCAGCCAGAAGTTGAGGAATGTTCAGCATCAGATTAGGCAGGCGCAATTTCGTTCTTAAGCACAGGCGATCGCAAGATCGATTTTCATCATAAAGCACCCATTTTGCCCTTGCCGCTGGCCTCAAAACCTAAAGTAATGTTGCGAAAGCCGCCAATCGGGTGTCAATTTCGGTGAATAGTCATTAGATCAGAAAATAGACCTAGTCTAGCTGCCATTTATCAGGCTGGGTGTCACACTGCTGTCCTCTTTAAATGCGCCCATGAACTCTTCTACCACCCAAGATGTTTCACTGTATGAGCTAGTGCTTGGCTCTGAAGAGGTGCCAACGCCGCTGCAAATCAGCCCTGCTACGTTGAAGTCAATTGTGGGTTCGGCAATCGATATCTTGATCGAACACAAGCAACCAACAACCCTGTGGATCAAGCTGCCGCGAGATGAAGCCTGGCAGTCAGAAATTCGGCGTTACTGCGAAGAGGCAACCGAGACACCCCATACTATCTACTTATTTCATAACTATCGTGAGGAAGCTGGTAATGGCAATTCTCCTAGCAATAACTTGGAGCGATCGCCCCAAAACCCAGCCCTCAGGTCAACAGATCAAGAATCAGCGCTGACTACCTTCCAGCTTCATCCTGACAGCCCACTCAAGCGCGAATATTTTCTCTTATTTGCCTCGCCTGAGCTTTACGGCTTGGTCTTAGCTCACCGACCTCGCTCAGGCCGCCCTGGTCGCGCTGATAGTAACACCTCAGCCACTCATAAAGCCATCACAGACGATGAAGGACTTGAGAAAAAGCAACCCCTCCTAGCCTTTTGCTCATTCAACCAAACCACGCTGCAGCAGGTTTTTCGAGGCATTCAGCAAGCGGCGCAAATGGCAACGATGGACTTGCCTGCAGATTCTTCAACCGCAGCCCCTTTAACAGCCGAACTGTTGAGTCAGTGGCAAGCTTTATTGCAAAACCATCTAGAGAGAACAGCAGATCCGGTGTTGTTGAGTCGGCTGTTTATGACGCAAGTGCAGCGCCAAGAAGAAGTTTGGCATCGCTCTACAACCTATCGTAAACAAGCCGAAGCGGTAGAGGGGTTGCAGGTACAAAATGAGGAATTGCTAAACGCTTTACGGCTGAAAGACGAGTTTTTGAGCACAGTCGGTCAAGAACTCCGCACGCCGCTCACCAATATGAAAACGGCTCTGACCTTGCTCAACTCTCCGAGTCTCAAGCCCGCCCAACGGCAGCGCTACATGCAAGTGTTGAGTACCGAGTGCGATCGCCAAGGCTCTTTGATTGCCAGCTTGCTCGATCTGGTGCAACTCGATCGCGAAATTGAAACCGCCACCATGCAGGCCGTGCATCTGGCTGAAATTGTCCCTGGCGTTGTCAGTACCTACCAGCCAGTCGCTCAAGAAAAAGGCATCATGCTGGCCTATACGATTCCTGAGAACCTTCCGGCTGTGACTTGCCTAAGTGCTTGGGTCAAACAAATTGTGATTAACCTGCTGCATAACGGCATTAAGTTCACACCCCAATCAGGGCAGGTGTGGGTCAGAGCCAAGCAGCAAGGTGATTACGTGCAAATTGAAGTTCGCGATACAGGCATTGGCATCCCGGCTAGCGAAATTCCTAAAATCTTCGAGCGCTTTTATCGTGCCCGTCACGTTGCTGGAGAAGATCCAGGGGGCGCGGGGCTAGGGCTAACCATTGTGCAGCAGATTCTCTTGCGGTGTGGTGGTTCCATCTCGGTCAAGAGCAAGCTCAGCGAAGGCTCCACTTTTAACGTTTTGCTGCCTATCTACAAAAGCACCCCTGAATCAGCTATTTCCTAACGCGGCTAAGCAAGATGGCTCACTTCTAAAGGTAAGAAGATCGTCATTACTTCGCCTTGCTGGGGTCGTTCGCGCACAATCAACTTGCCGCCCAACGCTCGAAAAATATTTTTCGTCACTCCCAGGTTCAAGCTGAGACTTCCTGTTTCGGGCTGAAACATTAACAACTGGCCCAACGATTTGAGTGTCGATCGGGTTGCATGTTGGTCAGCAGCGCAGTCGGGTGTTTCGGCTTGTAGTTGCGACTGGAATTGCAGCTTGAGTTGGCTCCCTGCTTGGGTTACCTGTACCTCAATCTGACTGCCTCCAGGCAAACTACGCGCAAACCGCTCAATCAAGCTCGACAATGCCTGATCTAACATCGTTGGGTCACTCACGACTGTCGGCATCTTTTGAGGCAGCACTACATTGAGGGTTAGATTGCGCTGGGTCGCCTGCTTTTGCCAACGCGGGATGCTCTGCTGCAATACTTCGTCAAGAGACATGGGAGCCAAAGCCACTGGCGATCGCTTCGTAGTTGAGGTTTCTAACTCGACTGCCCGGAAAATTAACCCAAAGCGATCGATTTGTTCGTTACATTCGCGATCGATCACTTCTAAACGCTTCAATACCTCTGGGGCCAGGTCTTTGCGTCGCAGCAACAACCGAGTCAAGGTGCGAATCGTCGTGAGGGGCGTGCGAACTTCATGGGCGATCGCCTTGAGTAACTCGACATCAGCACTCGGTTTGGCTTCAGCAGGCGTTTCTTCAACGTCAGCAAGGGCTTCAGCCTCAGCACTCACCTTGAAGGCAGCAGCAGTCAACAGCGGGGTCACTACATCTGCCGCCGTTGGCTTCGTAACCTTCGCAACTTTAGAGGCATTGTTAGTCACCGGAGGTTCAGCCAGCCATTCTGTCGGCTCTGGTAGGTGATGCACGAGCAGTTGACTAAATTCCATCACCGTTCTGTAGTGAGGGGTGACAGGCGCAAATTGCTCAAACCAAGTATCGAGTGTAGCGACTTGATGCCCACTCATTAACAAAACCCGAGGCCGCAGCGATCGCCAGACATTATGAATCACATCTGGGTCAAAAGAAAACAAGAAATTAGGGTCTCCCGAGGGCTGCTCACCTAGCACCATTACCAAACTGAACGTTGCTGTCAACACCAAGCAAAACCGCTCGGCTGCTAAAGGATCATCAGGTAATAGAGGTAAAGCTGGGGTCGTATCTAGCGAATAACCACAAGGCTGCTCACTCGCGGGCGGCAACTGGAAGGGCATCCAGGCAAAGGCATCGAGGGCTTTGGGGGTAAATGTCCAAGTGGCTAAGTGAGCGTTGACGATCGCATCGCACACAATCGAGGCTGGGCCTGACAATACCAACCCCTGCTTGGCGGGTGCAGGCAAATCATCTGCTGAGACCTGAGGTAAATGAGGCGCTAACTCTCGTTCTAGCAACGCATTTAAGGCGGCGATCGCACCCGTCCACTGCCGTTCAGCCCGCACCTGTTGTTGAGCGATCGAACGTGAAGGCTGAGCTGATTCCCACTCAGAACACGTTTGAGGCCGATCGCCACTTGTCGTTGGAGCGGCTCCACTCAACGCTAATATTTCACTCAGGCTTGGCAGTGACCATTTATGCACAGTGCTCTCGCCCTCCCCTTGCAAGCCACCCATCAAAACCATTGCCCTCAACTGGCTACATTTTCCAGCCCACTGCAACTTACTACCAGAGTATCGGCATTAGCCTGAGGGAGCTAGCCGTAGAACCGAACCATGATAGGGCAATCTCCGCTGCTAATGAGTGCTAGCGGCAGTGGGGAATTAATTGCACAATAAAGGCAGTTCCGTCCAATTTTCGGTCTGCCATGCCTACGTTGCTTGCTGATGCCAAGAATTTAATTACTGACCTCATCACCCGCTACCGCTCTCAGGTAGACTATTTGGCGATTCGCCTAGAAGAGGCAGAGGGCACCGACATTTTACTGCGCGGTGATAAAGTCGAAAGCCTCAGCGAAGGCATATCTATTGGGGGACAAGTTCGCGCTTGTTATAAAGGCGGGTGGGGGTTTGCCAGTTTTAACCGACTTTCTGCCCTTAAAGAACGCACCGAAGAAGCGATCGCAGCAGCTCGGCTCGTAGGTGACGAAGAAACAATTCTCGCGCCCATCAACCCCATTCAAGACATCCGCACTCTACCGCTCACAGGCCAAGACCCCCGCCAAGTATCGCTGACCCAGAAAAAGCAACTGTGCGACTATTACGCCGAAATTTTGCGATCGGTTGACCCACGCATTACAACCATTTCGGTCAGGTATGGCGACAGCGCTCAGAAAATTTTGTTGGCGACCTCTGAAGGCACCTTGATCGAGCAAGCCTGGGTCGATATGGAAATGCGATTTGCCGCCACTGCTCGCAACGGCGAAACCGTCCAGACTGGGCGCGAAACGACAGGCTCTCGTAAGGCTTATGAAGATCTCATAGGTTTAGACACTCAAGTTAAAAGCGCGGCCCAACGAGCCGTCGATGCATTGGCACTAGAGCCCGTTAGAGGCAATACCTACACCGTAGTCATCGATCCCATTCTCTCTGGCTTGTTTGTGCATGAAGCGTTTGGGCACCTGTCAGAAGCCGACATGGCCTACGAAAACCCAGACATTTTAGAAGTCATGACCTTAGGGCGACGCTTTGGCCCTCCAGAGCTGCAAATTTTTGACGGAGCGCGGCCTCACGGTCACCGAGGCAGTTATTTCTACGATGATGAAGGCACTCCAGCCACAACAACGCAACTCATTCAAGATGGCGTTTTGACCGGACGGCTACACTCTCGCGAAACGGCTGGAAAATTAGGCGAAAACCCAACAGGTAATGCTCGCTGTTTGAACTACCACTATCCACCGATCGTCCGCATGACCAATACTTGGATTGAGCCTGGTAAAACTCCGGTTGCTGACCTCTTCCAAGACATCAAAGAAGGAGTTTATGCTCGCAACTGGCTCGGCGGCATGACCAACGGTGAGATGTTTACCTTTACGGCTGGGGAAGCCTGGATGATTCGCGATGGTGCGATCGCCGAACCAGTCCGGGATGTCACCTTATCGGGCAACGTGTTTACCACCCTGGCTGATATTGAAGGCATCGGCGACGATTTCTACTGGGATGAGTCGGGCGGCTGCGGTAAAGGCGGACAAAGCGGTCTACCTGTCGGTTGTGGTGGCCCCAGTTTACGCATCCGCAATGTTGTGGTTGGGGGCGAAGCTTGTGAAGAGTAACTGCAACCGCTAATGACACATGTCTAGGGAAGCGGCTTTGGGCTGAGTGATGTGAAGTTGGGCGAGGGCTTGATCGACTTGTTTGCGCAAGCTTTCTAAGCCCAAGGAGTTGTCTAGCACAATATCGGCACAGGCAACTTTGCGCTCAATCGGCATCTGACTGTTAATGCGGGCTTTGACTTGGTCGAGAGTCAGGCCACCCTCAGCCACTCCTTGCCCATCCCGTTTCATCAACCGTTTGATTTGCTGGTCTTGTGGGCATTGCACAACCCAAACTTCAGTGACCAGATCAGTCATGCGGGCTTCAAATAGCAGCGGCACCACCACAACCACGGTGGGATATTGGCGGCTGGAGCGGGTTTGCAATTGTGACTCGATGCGATCGCGCACGTAGGGGTGAATCCGCTGCTCTAACCACAAGCGCTCTGAGACATGTTCGAAGATAATCTGACCGATACGACGGCGATCGAGTGAGCCATCTGGCAATAAAATCCCCTGACCATAGCGCTCGATCAGGTCACGAAAAACATGAGAATGAGGAGCCACCGCTTCTCGGGCGTAGAGATCTGCGTCTAAAACAGGAAGGTGATGCACTGTCGCCAAATAATCAGAAATGGTGGTTTTTCCCATACCGATACCACCCGTTAAACCAATCACCCGCCGCTGGTCAGATGCGGCTCTCGGTTGATTCTGATGCCTGCTCACTCAACTTCCCTCCTGCCCCTGCATCTACAGGATTGCACACGAACGCTTGCCCTAAAGCACACAGTTCAATCTAGCTGCTTCTGCTCACCAGACTCCGCAGTTCTCTAGATGTTTCCGCAACTTTTAATTGACTGTATAGCTGGGTTGGTCGAGGCGCATCGGAAAAATTAACGAGAAACTTTGCCTCAGCGGGGTTTAGGGTAGCGATCGCCTGCTTAACTCAGCGCTTCAGAGAGATAATCTGCCGCTGCTTCTACCACCGCGATCGCATTCTCATAGACCATCCGGGTCGGCCCTAGCACTCCTACACTGCCAACAGGTACTAGACCCCGGTGATAGTTAGCTGAAATGAGCGTGCAGGTGCGGATCGGCTCTAAGGGGTTTTCGGTACCAATCCGAACTGTGGCTCGTTTACCGCTGGATTCAGTTTCCGGGTATTCAAACATCAAAGGCCAAAGTTGGTCTTGTTCTTCTTCGAGCAAGTGCAAAATGGTCTGTACCTGCTGCAATTCTGAAAATTCGGGATGACGCAGCACTTCTGACACACCGCTAATCATGATTTGAGTAGAAGCGGGGGCTTGCGTACGACGGGCTAAGCCACTCAGTGAAACGCGCAGAAACTCGGCATACTGTTCAAATTCTCGGTCTAGCTCGCTCCAATCTAACAGCGCCACCTCAGTCAGCGATCGCCCTCGCAGGTGGCTGTTGAGGAAGTTGGAGAGAATTTGCAGCTCTCGCTCCACCATGTCTGGATCAGTCTCGGCGTTGTCTTCAAAAGTAGCCTGACGCGATCGCGGTAAATCAACCAAAACAGATTGAGTTTCAAAGCTATCGGTCACGATAATCAGCATCACCTGTGACGGCTCCATATACACCAATTGCAAATGTCGCAACCGGGCCACGCTCATCTGCGGCATGGTGATCAGTGTGATATAGCCACTCAAAGTTGCCAAGATCTGCGAGGCCCCTCTCAATAAGGCTTCAAAGCTCCAACTGCCCCAGTTCAACCGCTCACTCAACAATTGATCGACTTGCTGAGCCAAGTCATCGGAGGGAGTGATGAGCTGATCTACATAAATGCGATAGCCCGAATCGGAAGGCACCCGACCCGCCGAAGTATGGGGTTGGTAGAGCAACCCTGCTTTTTCTAGATAGCCCATCGCATTCCGAATTGTGGCTGGGCTGACACTGAGTTTATATTCTTCAACTAAAGCTTTTGAGCCTACAGGTTCTGCCGTCGTAATGTAATGGCGTACAGTCGCCCAGAGGACACGTTGATGGCGATCAGTGAGGTTCAGTGGCTCAGGCATGGAACAAGATCAACATGTTTATAAAGAACTTGAAAAAGAAATTGCTAAAGATGTTGGGCATCTCGATTCGTGAAGCCAAACAGATTAGGCAAAGTTGAAGAGAATTTTAAGATAGCAGATGCTTATTATCTTTTTAGCTTGGCGCAAGAGGAGTAGCAAATGCAACGATTCGAGCTTGCTCTCGTGATCCCAGTCTTGCACCTAGAGGCAACGGTTGCCAACAGCATCGTATTTGCCTGTTGACTTCATTAAAGCTGGCGATCGCTAAAATCGCCCAATTTGCATTAATCTGGGCGATCGCCATTGCAACGGTTTTGTTAATAGCGAGGCACGGTGCGGTCTACCATCAGCGAGTAAGCATCGATGCCACCCGCCACGTTATGGACATTCGTAAACCCTTGATCAACTAGCCACTGGCACATCTGCGCCGATCGCATGCCATGATGGCACAGCACAATCGTTTCGTTGTGTGGGTCAAATTGAGTGGTAATTTTCTCAGCCCACTGACTGTACTCACTGAGTGGCAAATTCGTGAAACCTTCAATTCGGGCGATCGCGACTTCTTGCGGCTCTCGCACATCGACAAGCTGTAAACCTTCAGAACTAGCAAGGCGGGTCGCAAGTTCTTCAACACTGATTTGGGCAAACTGTCCAGACATGGGTAGCAATCTCAATAGCCAGCAAAGGGTTGTTTCTGAGTATTGATTTTAACGGTGTCGTTGATCTCGCTCAAACGCAACTGGCTCAAACTCAAACACTTGGGGTCGTACAAAGCACTTCTAAATAGCAAAATGCTTTTCCAGCCTTGAGTGCGATCGCTTGGTTGCCGTGGTTGGTAAGTTGCACCATCGCTTCTACAGGAGTTGCGGCTGAATCTGCTTGAAGCCCAACCTTGGGTTCGACCCACTTGAGGCTCAGACGTTCCTCTCGCAAATCTTTGACAAGTTGCACTTCTACAGTTGATTTGCTCCCCAACAATTGAAATCCGAGTTGACAGATCACCGACTGTCCAGGCTCGACAGCGATCGTATCTAACCGTTTTTGTACTGACGGTACTCGTTCACCAGGGGCAGCCACTAAAAAATTACGCGTTAGGCAGCAAGCGATCGCCACCCGACTCAATCCTGGAGGGTTGGGCAACTGAGTGGAGGGCACTGCCTTCAGGACTGGAAACCGCATCAGATGAGGTAGCTTGACAAGCGCAAACTGATTTGAGTCGGACGCTTCAGCGATTTCTGGTGTAGCAGGTTCAACAACGGCAGGCTGAGATGGTAGCGGTGCTGCCTTGGGAACAGTAGGGTTAGCAAACGGATGAACGCGATCGCGGGGTTGGGCAGTTGTTGCTGCATCGACAGCCACAATTTCTAATTCTTCACCTGCGATCGCCGCTTCCACCAAAGCAGCAGCGTCATTGTCGTCAGGCCGTGTCAAGATACCCATCCGACTGGCGCGAGGTGTCACTTTAGGCAAATCTTGTTCTAGTTCTGAGGAAAACAACGACACCCGCTGAGACTCATCCTCTCGTCGCGCTTGTGCCACTAAGGGGTGAAACGGAGATAACTTTCGGGCGATGGCTGCTTTCGTTCTGTCGAGTGCTGCCGAGCTACTGGGTTGTTCTTGACGGCGCTCTTGAATATATTGCCGAACGATCGCCTGACGGTTGCGCATGTAGTCGGCCCAGAAACCCGGTTTTAGCTCATCCATGGTTTGAGCCAGCGACCAGATTTCTAGCGTCATCAAGTTGTAAAACGTCTGATCGGCACGCCGCAGCTCATCAATTGAATCTGCAATTCCTCGCTTTGCATTGAGCGGGTTGTTTTCGCAGGCTTCGGCAGGACTCAACCCCATCATTGGCGATCGCCTCTAAATCTTGGGATTATCCTACCCGGACTCTGAGCGCAACAGACACTTTCATCAAGCTTTTACCAAGGCTTTACATAGTTTTTTAAGATTCCGAAATTACACTTTACTAAGGATCAGGGGCACTCGGTGTTTCAGGGTTGTCTGGATTTCCACCGTGTTTTTGCTGCATAAATTGTTTCAAGGCAATCTGGCGATGGCTCATAAATCGGCTCCAAAATCCGGGTAGTAAGCCGTCCATTGTTTTGGCAATTGACCAAACTTCCATTGCCATCAGGTTGTAGAAAGAGCGATCTGACTGTTGCAGCGTCTCTAACCACTGGTCAAAATCTAAGTGAGCGACTGATTCAACCTCGTCAGTTTTACAGTCATCATTCAGCGGCTCAGGATCGGACGAATGAGGGGGTGTATGTGCATCTGGTCGCGGATCTGAGTGCGGATCGGGTGGAAACATGAGCGATCGCCCTTCTGAATCAAAATAATTTTTGCGAACTTTTTATCGTCCTAGCAGACTGATTTCCACCCTAGCAAGGATTATCTGAATACAATAGCGATCGCGATTCCAGTCTGTAGCTCAGGTTTCCCAAGTCTGAAAACCTATTCGCCAGAACTGGATTCAAGATGGATTCGAGAGCAATGTCCTGGAATAATAATCCTGGATTGTTGTTCGCTCGATTGCCCTCCAGCAGCGTCTAAAAATCTCACCATGAAGCTCCGCTCATTTTTCTACGGTTTGGCAGCCACGGTCTTGGGGTTGTTCCTCTTGGGTGCCATTGGCTTTGGCTGGATTAACGCCCATAGCCCCTTGGCTCTTTTGCGAGGTAGCTCTACTACAGCCCCAAGTGCGGCGATGTTTGTGCCGAAACAAGCTCCTGTAATGGTGTCTCTGACCGTCAACCCTGATCGGTTGGCTGATTTACGACAGGTCTTGGCCCGCCCAGGAGAACGGCGACAAGCCAGAGAAGAGCTAGAGTCTTTGCGGCAAAGTCTTTTGGCTAGCACCGAGTTGAACTATCAGCAAGATATTCAACCCTGGCTAGGCGATGAAGTCACTTGGACAATCACCACTCCTGACATTGACCGTGACCCCCAAAACGGCACTCAACCGGGATACTTACTAGCGATCGCTACCCGCAACCCGGAGCGCAGTCGCGAGTTTTTGCAACTGTTTTGGCAGAAACGCTCGGCGACAGGCAGTGACTTAACCTTTGAGCAATACAAAGGCGTGAAGCTGATTTACAGCAAGCCTCAAGCTGTAGAACCTTCTGTAAAACAGTCCAAATCCTCTGGCAAGCGTTCTGCAAAATCTCAACCAAGCTCTTCGGTAGAGTCTCCTTTGGCATCGGTCGCAACAGCAGTAGCAGGCGATCGCTTCGTCTTATTTGCCAACGACCCGAAAGTTTTGCGTGATGCGATCAATAACGTCCAAGCAGAAGAGCTGAACGTTAATCAATCTCGTGCTTACCAACAAGCTCTGCAAAGCTTTGATCAGCGTCCAGTCGCACTGGCACTGGTGAACTTACCGCAGTTAACCGGGGAAAAATCAACACTGGCTAGTTCTGGCGATGAAGCAAATACCTCCTATGAGACATTAGCAATCGGTTTGGGCCTCAGTCGTCAAGGACTCATTGCTGAAACCACTTTATTGGGTGCTAGTGGTAGTGACATCCCCGCAGCAACCCCGGCTCTGACTAAACCTGTGGGAGCGTTGCAACATATTCCTGCCCATAGCTCGGTTGTCGCTGCTGGCACTGACCTGCAAAAATTTTGGTCGCAACTGGCTAGCGATACTGCCAATAACCCTGCGATCGCCAATTTACTCAACCAACCCATTGAGGCCGCTCGTAAGGCTTGGCAACTCGATTTACCTCAAGACGTTTTTAGCTGGGTGCAAGGTGAATATGCGCTGAGCCTGCTGCCTCAAACCGATCGCGATCGCCCCGACGGTATTTTTGTCGTGGAACGCACCGCTAATGCGATCGCCGCGATTAACCGCTTAGACGAACTTGCTCAACAACAAGGCTTGAGTGTTGGCCCCTTAACTCTAGAAAATCGACAAGCTTCGGCGTGGACGCAGCTCAACCCAGACATTGATCTCAGCACCAAGCCTACCTCACAAGAACCAGCCACAGCACCTCTAGCAGCACAAGTGCAAGGGGTTCACGGCACCGTCGGCAACTACGAGATTTTTGCCACCTCGGTTGAAGCCATGCAGCAAGCCCTCCAAGCCAGCAAAAAAGGTCTACTGAATAGCGATTCCTTCCGCAAGGCGATCGCAACTCTGCCCAAAGCCAATAACGGTTATCTCTATCTCGATTGGGCAAACAGCAAATCTTTAGTAGAAGCTCAAGTGCCCTTACTGCGGTTGTTAGAGCTAACAGGCCAACCCTTCTTTAGCCACCTACGATCGCTGACTATTACCAGCTTGAGCAGTGAGCCAGGAGTGCGCCGTAGTGAGACGTTGCTACAACTGGGGGATTCTCATCCCGCATAGCAATCTGGGTAGGGGCGGGATCAGCAGATAGGTTACAGCCTATACAGTTAGCCCAAAGGCAAAACCCGCCCTTCAGTTTGGCATTAGATTGTTGGAGCTTCTTGCCCTTCTTACTTACTAGGCTTAGGTGACGCTGATTTCGTGGGCTTGAAATAAGCCTTGTAGACTTCATGGGCGATCGGTACAGCAGAGACAGCTCCAAAGCCCCCATTTTCAACCACAACCGCAACTGCGATTTGAGGGTCTTTTGCAGGGCCAATCCCGACATAGACCGCGTTGTCTTCTTGGCCTACCACCTCGGCTGTACCTGTCTTACCCGCCGTTAGAGGAATGGAGCCATCATTAAGTTGTTTTGCTGTCCCTTTTTGCACTACCGATACTAGCCCCTGACGAACTGTGGCAATGGTGCTCGGAGACAATCCTATTTTTTCAGGTTTAGTAGCTGGGGTATTGGTCTCAGAGGTGAGTAGATGTGGCTTCACTCGCCAACCGCCATTCCCGATCGCCGCATACATGACTGCCATTTCGACAGGGGTGACCTGCACAACTCCCTGCCCAATCGACATACTGACTGTGTCGCCGCCATACCACGGTTCACCGTACAGCTTTTCTTTCTCGGCTGGGGTTGGCACTGACCCATATCCCGCACCTTCAAATCCTAAAACTTCTGTCTGCCCAATTCCTAGGCGTTTTGACCACTTAGAAATCTGCTCTGGCCCTACAGCTAAACCAATTTGATAGAAAAAAGTGTTGCTACTGTAGGCAAAAGCATCGGGGAAGCCAATGACAC
>CBIHQL010000034.1:0-15551 GCA_966211855.1 uncultured bacterium | reverse complement strand
TGTGGCGTGGGTTGAGCCGTAAACAGCAATTTGGCAAGAAAAAATGTCGCTCCAACTGCAACTATAACTGCCAAGATGGGCCAAGCCTTTTGGGGTTGTAGCTGAGTTGGCCCTGGCACAAATAAGGTCGGTACGGAAGTTTTAGCAGGTGTGGGTGCGGGTAAAGTCGCTGTGGGATCTGCTCCGCTAGTCAAAGTGTCAGCCGTGTTGCTTGAGACATGGACATTTGGCAACAGATTGGCAGCAACAGTAGGGGCAGTAGCGGTGGCAGTCAAAGCATCAGAGCTAGAACTGGGAGCGATCGCCATTTCAGTCGATACGTCAGCAGCAGCTTGAAGTAACTCAGCAGGAAGTGTTTGTAGAGCCTCTAAAGCCTCGGTTGCAGTGACGTAGCGGGCACGAAAATCGTACCGAGTTAGGCGATCGAGAAAATCGGCAAGTTCCGGTGTGACTTGAGGAATGCGATCGCGCCACTGAATTTCGCCAGTGCGGGGATCTTCGCCCAGGTGGCGTGGATGGATACCTGTTAAGGCTTGAATACCAATCATGCCAACTGCATAGAGATCACTGCTAAAGCGGGGGGTTCCGCCTAGCTGCTCATTAGGCATATAGCCTTGTGTCCCAATCGAGATCGTCAGGTTGGTTTGACCTGCTTTGGGGTTGGTGATTTGCGTACTGACTTGCTTGACCGCTCCAAAATCAATCAAAACAATTTTGCCGTCCTCTCGCCGTCGCATTAAATTGGGTGGTTTAATGTCTCGGTGAATCACATGCTCGTCATGGACAAAGGCCAAAGCTTGCAAGATATCTTGGAGCAGGGCAACTACTTTGGCTTCCGACCAAGGCTGACCTGTTGTTAATTCTTCAGAGAGGGGGGCACCATCGACAAATTCTTGAACCAAATAAAATTCTTGGCTGTCTTCAAAGTGAGCCATCAAGCGGGGAATTTGGTCATGGCTGCCGAGCTTGTATAAAACCTTGGCTTCGGTGTCAAACAAGCGGCGGGCGGTTTGTAAGCTATCGGCATCGCTTACTTGGGGTTGCAACTGTTTGACGACACAGCGAGGATGATCAGGTAAATGTAAATCTTCAGCCAGAAATGTTTGACCAAAGCCACCAGCCCCTAACTTACTAATGATCTTGTAACGTCCGCCCAAGGGTCGCTCAGGTTCATTGGCTTGTAAGCGACGGAAAAGATTCAACCCCATACTGTGTCTTTTGCCTCAGAATAAGTGGCACGATTCCCAGGTATCTTGTCAATTATCTCTTTTATCTCTTCTCGGCTCCAATACGCATTTCAGGTTGCTGGAACATTGCAGCACCCAAACTCGACCCAGTGCTTGAAATTAAGATTGAGTACAACTGCAAAAGGGGTTGCCATGTCTACAACAAGCGAAACGGTTTATGTACAAGTGGTCTGGGAAGACACGACCACAGGTGAGATTCAGCAACCTCTGTTGGCTGCCCCAGTTGCCATTGGTCGCGAACAAGAGCAGATGCCAGAACAGTTGGGGGATAAAGTCGTTTCCCGCTTAGAGTTGCTCAATAAGGAAGTTTCTCGTTTCCACGCTTTGATCACGGTTGCCAACTCGCAGCTTTATATTACCGATCGCAGTGCGAATGGCACATTTCTAAATGGGCGGCAAATTCGACCGGGTAGTCAGCCGTTTTCGAGCAAAGACACCATTCGGATTGGGCCATACAAAATTGTGGCAATGTTGGTAGGCGATGGCGATCCGAATGCAACTGCCTTGAATCGCGATCGCACTCAGACTGAACAACCTCCCGCCTTGCACAAAAATACAATGATCATTTGGCTCATTGGTGCGGTGGTGTTAGTGTTGATGGGCTTGGCTGCTTGGGGTTTGGTAGGGACGCTGCTAGAGCGATCGCGACCTCAAGTGCCACAAACGCCTGTTCCAACGAGTTCACCTAATTGATCCATGACTTCGTTTCCGCTCTCGGCTTTGCTTTCGGCGTTGATCTTGTGTTTGCAGAGATGGCTGCATCGGCGATCGCTCCCTTGGCAATTTCGCTGGAGACGGTACGCTTGGCTGGGGCTATTGGTTTTATTGTTGACAACCAGTGCAGCACCTGGGATGGCCCAAACGGCAGGCCGAGCCGCTAAAGCTCCGGTTGTGGTCGATGGTCGTGTCTTATTTGAGGTCGGCAACTTTGGCAACTTTACTGCCGCTGAGCGAGCCGGGATCATCAATGCTGCTCTCGAACAAGAAGTGCGCGATGCAGCAAGAGGTACAGCTACAACAGTTGCCCCGCCGTTGGTTGAGGTGACGCAAGAAAATCAGCAGACGATTATTCGCAGTCAAGCCAACGATCGCACTTTGATGACCGTTACCGATCGCGACGTGATCCAGGGAACAAGTGCGCTGAGTCAAGCTAGAGTCTGGAGCCGATCTCTAGAAGCTGCATTACGCCAAGCTCAATTAGAACGAAGCGCTACTTACTATCGCCAAGCCATTAGTTTTAGTGCGGGGGTGTTGCTGGCTGCGATCGCCATTCAACTAGGGTTGCGCTTGCTAGAGCGGGTGATTGCTCGCCAGCTAACTCGCTATTTGGGTGATCCTGCCTCGCCCTTCAATCCGTGGGAGCAGCCTACCAAACTCGTGTTGCACTTGGCGATGTTCGGTTTGCAGGCTGGGTTGTGGACAGCGATCGCTTTCTATATCAGCGATTTGTTTCCGCAAGCTCGCGGTTGGCGCTACAAGCTGTTTAACTTCTTGACTGTACCCGTGATTAGTTTGGGCGACAGCAATTACTCAGCGCTGCAATTGCTGTTGTTGTTGGGTTTCACGGTAGCGTTGTGGTTTGGTGTGAGTGGGCTAACCCGGCTGTTTCGCTTTTATGTCTTAGCCAGAACGGGCGCTGAACCGCGTGTTCAAGAACTAATTGCTGTCTTGAGTCAGTACATCATGACCTTCTTAGGTTTAATTGTGCTGCTGCAAATTTGGGGCCTAGACGTGCGATCGCTCGCCATTCTCGCCAGTGTGCTTGGTGTGGGGATCGGCTTTGGCGTCCAGAACATCACCAATAATTTCATCAGCGGTCTAATCATTACCTTCGAGCGCCCGATTCAAGTGGGTGATTTGGTAAAGGTGAATGAACTGATGGGTACGGTGAAGCGGATTGGGGCTCGCAGTACCGAGATTATTACCTTCGACCAAGTGACGATCATTGTCCCTAACTCCCGGTTTCTCGAAAGTGAGGTGATCAACTGGAGCCACAATGATCCTGTCTCGCGATTACGGCTATCGGTTGGGGTCGCTTACGGCTCGGATATTGAAAAGGTACAAGCAGCTCTGCTCGAAGCGGCTAAAAGCCACCCAGAAGTGTTGGTAAAGCCGCAACCTGAGGTTTGGTTTCAGGGGTTTGGTGACAACTCCCTCAATTTTGATTTGTTGGTGTGGACTGGCGAACCTAAAAAGCAATTTCGGGTGAAAAGCGATATCTACTACCGCATGGAAGCTTGTTTGCGCCGCTACGAGATTGAAGTGCCATTTCCACAACGCGACTTGCATGTGCGATCGCCCGAATTAACTGAACTGATTGCCATGTTACGTGCCAACCAACCCAGTGCAGAAACCAAGCAGCTTTACGTGCCAAATGGGAGCGGGATCAGCGATCGCCAAGCCTCTACAAATGACGGTGCTGCTGAAGATGCTTTAGTGTTGCCTGCGGCTCCGATCGCTAATTCATTCTTGGCAAAGCTAGATGTTGATGCGCTCGTAGCTTGGATGCGTGGCCCCGAAGGATTGCCGATCAAAGATCATCGCTATCGCCACAATCTCTATCCTGCCTGCTTTACTGGGTCAGACTGTGTGGAATGGCTGGTACAAACTCAAAGCTGCACGCGTGAGGAAGCCATCCAAGTCGGTCAAATTCTCTGCGATCGCGGTGTGATTCATCACGTCCTCGACGATCGCCCCTTTGAAGATGGCTATGTGTTCTACCGTTTTTATATTGATGAGGTTACAGCTAGTTCTGTTGAACTTGTTACTGGAGAACTTGATAGTAAAGGCGATCGCTGACCTCATTCCACAGTGGGTACACAAAGCGATCGCTGAAGGCACCAGCAAAATGCTCCGAGAACTCCGAACTCAATTTTATTCAGCTTGAGAGATGAGATGCGATCGCTTTTTCGTACAAAAAATCCCTCTCATCGCAAAGACAAGAGGGAAATCGATTTATGTTTGAACGCCGAGAAAATTAGCCGTTTTTCGCAGAAGTTTGCGGTTGAGGCGTTGCAGAGCGGTTGCGCTTGACTGGCTTGGGTTTGGGCATCGACCGAGGCTTGTCATCACTGACAATATCTTCGTAGGTGTCTGCTTGCATCCAGCTAGGGCGGCTGCGATCGTAGATCATTTGCAGAGCTGCAGCGGCGATCGCGTGAGAGTCGTACTCTTCACCCAGTTGCGCCACAATCGGCAAGAAAGAAGCCATCCGTTCACCAGCCAGAGCCTCGCGAAGTTGAGTTTGTAGTTTCTCAATGTGGCGGGCTTCGATTTGAGCACGGGTGGGAATCGAGCGAATTTCCAGGCTTTGACGCACGTGGCGCTCAATATCACGCAGTTTGCGGCGATCGAGGGGGTGAATCAACGAAATCGCGGTGCCTTCTTTACCAGCGCGACCTGTCCGACCAATCCGGTGTACGTAGTTTTCAACGCTATCAGGGAGGTCGTAGTTGATCACGTGGGTGAGGTCATCAACGTGAATCCCACGGGCAGCGATGTCGGTAGCAACAACCCAACGCACTTGATTTTGGCGGAAACGGTTGAGTAAGCGTTCCCGTTGGCTTTGGCTGAGGTCGCCGTGATATTCATCAACGCTATGGCCTGCCGCTTGCAGTTGGCTGGTCAGCTCAGCAGCAGCGCGACGAGTGCGGACGAAGATAATCGCCGATTCGGGATCTTCGAGTTCCAGAATCGGTTGCAGCGCTCTGGCTTTGGTGCAACCCCGAGGCACCATGTAAGCAACTTGGTTAATCCGCGAAGGTGCGGCTTTGGGTTGCTCAATGGTGATCGTGATGGGCGATCGCAAGAATTTGTTCACCAACTTGCGAATAGAAGGAGGCATCGTCGCCGAGAAGAACGCAGTTTGACGCTCGACCGGGGCTTGCTTGAGGATTTTCTCCACATCATCAATGAAGCCCATATTTAGCATTTCATCGGCTTCATCCAGCACCAACCACTGGAGTTGGCTGAGCTTGAGTTCACCGCGATCGAGCAGGTCAAGAATACGACCGGGTGTGCCGACCACAACTTGAGTACCTTGTCGGAGGCGGCTAATTTGGCGATCGATCGCTTGACCACCGTAAAGCGGCAGAATGTGCAGTTTGCGATCGTCGTTGAAGCTGCGGACTGCCTGACAAACTTGCAGGGCTAGTTCGCGGGTAGGGGTGAGTACGAGAGCTTGCACAGCGGGGTTCTGCACATCGATTCGCTCTAGAATGGGGAGCGAAAAAGCAGCCGTTTTGCCAGTTCCTGTTTGGGCTTGCCCTATCATGTCGCGGCCTGCTAGCAGCTCAGGAATCGCTTGCGCTTGAATAGCACTGGGCGTCGTAAAACCGATCTTTTCTAGACGTTGAACGCGAGCTTCAGAAAGACCGAGACTTTGAAACGAAAGAGTCATGCAGTTTAATCAAATAAGGGTCGTGAATCGCATGGCATACTCCCGCCTCCAAACCCATCAAGGATCTGGAGCCGCCTTCTCGCTTCATCGGGAGTCAAGGTGACTTTACCCTCCACGAGCTTCGACGGGATGCCAACCGCCGTTTGAACCCTGCCAAAGACTGAGCGTATTAATCTAGAAGGTTTTACCCACATCCGGCAACTGCAAGCGATCGCTCTGCTCAACGCAACTGCCATCAAAAACTCGCGGCTAGAACCCCCTACCTTGTCTTGCCAAGGTTCCGTTCTATGCGCCAGCGTGATTTAGACGCGTGGCTCATTAGCTGTGATATTAAGAAATTTTACAACTTAAGTGTCACAGTTGTCCAACTTTCATCTTCTGTTACGATGCAACCTCTCCAAATAGGTCATAGGCATCAGCGTGGGTGATCCGCACCGGGACAATCGAACCGAGTCGAGCCGTACCCCGAACGTAGACTAAGCCATCGACTTCTGGGGCAAACCGAGTCGAACGGCCCACTAACTCTCCAGACTCCGGATTTTCTTGTTCAATCAAGACATCCACAACCTTGCCCACTTCCGCTTGGTTACGTTTTAGCGAAATGGGTTGTTGCAAGGCCATCAAAGCATCGCGACGGGCATCCATCACCTCTTGGGGCAACTGGTTCGGCAGCGTGTAAGCCGGGGTGCCTTCTTCCGGTGAGAAAGTAAAGACACCGACGTGGTCAAACTCGTGCCGCTGCACAAATTGCATTAAGTGCTCAAAATGCTCGTCTGTTTCACCAGGGAAGCCGACGATAAAGGTGGTGCGAAGAACCGCATTGGGGAGCGCTTCCTTAATTCGCTCAATGATGCCGTCGTTTACTCTACCCTGCCAAGGCCTATTCATCGCCCGCAAGATTTCGGGGTGCGAATGTTGCAATGGCAGATCGAGATAAGGCAGAACGTTCGGCGTTTCTTGAATGGCGGTAATAACCTTAGGAGTCAACCCAGTGGGATAGGCGTAGTGCATCCGAATCCAGGGCACATTCACCTGACCCAAGGCTCGAAGCAACTCATCTAGTTTTGGCTCGCCATAAATATCGAGGCCGTAGTTGGTGGTGATCTGGGAGATCAAGATTAACTCTTGAACACCTTCAGAGGCCAACTGTTCTGCTTCAGCCACTATAGATTCTATTGTACGCGATCGCTGGTTCCCGCGCAGGTGAGGAATGATGCAAAAGGCGCAACGGTAATCACACCCTTCTGCCACCCGCAGATATGCTACGCCTTCGGTGGTTGTGCGATAGCGAGGAGTCGTTTCGTCAGCGATATAAGTCGGCTCAGGCGTGACTTCTTTAACGCGCTCACCCGACTCAACGCGTTGAATTACATTGACGATTTTGTTGTAGTCGCCCGTACCCACGAGGGCGACAGCTTCAGGTAGTTCGTTCAGCAACTCGTCTTGAAAGTGCTGAGCCATGCAGCCTGTGATCACCACTTTTTTATTAGCTTCGGCTAGCTCGACAATGGTGCGTACCGATTCTTCTCGTGCCGCTTGAATGAAGCTGCAAGTGTTGACAATGACGTATTCAGCGAGATCTTCGTTGGAATCGACTTCGTAGCCTGCTTCGACGAGCAGCCCTAACATGTGTTCTGTGTCGATCCGATTTTTTTCGCAACCCAAATGCGAGACAGCGATCGTTGGCTTATTGCCCATGAAGTTAAAACTTAAATGAGGTCTGAGGACAGGGATAGGTCAGGTCGTAATAGTGTTGCGATCGCCTTTTTACCCCCGCTGATTAGCTGTCCGCTGGAGGCTGTTTGTTGCAATCGCCTAATAGCACGAATATTCATCATATCTTACAAATCGAATATTAAAACCTATGAAGTTAGCGATCGCTGAGACTCAATCAGGTTTGGTCGCAAATAGAAGCACACTGAGAAGTTATCATTGTTGGGTGAACCTAATGCCGCCGAGTCCGAGTTACTAAAGCACGTGGACTTACATCACATCTTCAAAACCGCAAATCCGATTATTGGTGTCGTGCATTTACTGCCTTTGCCCGCCTCTCCACGTTGGGGAGGAAACCTCAAGGCTGTCATCGAGCGCGCTGAGCAAGAAGCAACGGCTCTCGCTGCGGGTGGGGTAGACGGCATCATAGTCGAAAATTTTTTTGATGCTCCTTTTGCCAAAGACCGAGTTGATCCGGCTGCTGTCAGTGCGATGAGCTTGATTGTGCAGCGGTTGATGCATCTCGTCACCGTACCCATCGGGATCAATGTCTTGCGTAACGATGCCCAGAGTGCGATGGCGATCGCGACCTGTGTACGGGCTGCCTTTATCCGGGTCAATGTGTTGACTGGAATCATGGCAACTGACCAAGGCTTGATTGAAGGCCAAGCGCATCAATTGTTGCGTTATCGCCGCGAGTTGGGCAGTGATGTCAAAATTTTGGCTGACGTTTTGGTTAAGCACGCCCGTCCGTTAGGATCTCCAAACCTCACAACGGCTGTGCAAGAAACGATTGAGCGTGGGTTAGCCGATGGTGTGATCTTGTCGGGATGGGCCACGGGCAGTCCACCAGATCTCGAAGATCTAGAGTTGGCAACAGCGGCTGCAAACGGTACACCTGTCTTCATTGGTAGCGGGGCGACTTGGGAGAATATCCCGACGTTGATTCAAGCGGCAGATGGGGTGATTGTTTCTAGCTCATTGAAGCGTCAAGGCCGAATTGAGCAGCCTGTAGACCCAATTCGCGTCAGCCAGTTTGTTGAAGCAATGCGTCGGAGCTTGACTAGCAAAAACCAGCCTGCGATCGCGGTTGTCAAAGCACACTCGTTTTCTGACTGAGGAGAGGGTCTGACCAAGAGGAGTAGAGCTGTAAGTTAAACTAGGGGCGTCTGACTTCCTGCTGGGAGCGATCTCGAACCGAAAGTTTAATATTCATTGAGTTGTAGGGGGACTTATGAGTCGCCGACGTTCTACTCCCTGGCTGCATCGCTGGTCTCGTCTGATCATTGCCGCGATCGCTGCTGCTGGGGCTTTAGCGACGGGGTATTTGACGATTACTAAGTTAGCGGGTGGCGAAGCAGCTTGCCCGACCAGTGGTTGTGAACAGGTGCTTTCTAGCCCCTATGCAACCGTATTTGGCTTACCGCTAACATTGTTTGGGTTTCTCGCTTATGCCGCCGTCGGTAGCTTGGCAGTTGCACCTCTGCTGATTAAGCCAGAAGGCGACAAAAAACTGCGAGCTGACCTCGAAAAGTGGTCTTGGCTGGGCTTGCTCGCGATCGCAACCGCAATGGCAGTGTTTAGCGGCTACTTGATGTACTTGCTAGCCTTTAAGCTCAAAGCTCTTTGCGTCTATTGTTTAGTCTCAGCGACGTTCTCAGCCAGTCTATTTGCCCTCACAATTTTGGGCCACACTTGGGAAGATGTTGGGCAATTGTTTTTCACCTCGTTCTTGGTGGCGATCGTGACCTTGGTGGGGACTTTGGGCGTTTATGCCTCCATTGATGGCCCAGTACCCGAAGGCGCGACGGCTGGAGAAGTAGGGCCACCGATCACTCGCTCATCTGGGCAAGCAGAAATTGCTTTGGCAGAGCACCTGACCCAGATTGGTGCCAAAATGTATGGTGCTTACTGGTGCCCCCACTGCCATGATCAGAAGGAACTGTTTGGGCAGACGGCTTTCCAGAAAATTAACTATGTAGAGTGCGACCCGAATGGTCAAAATTCCCAAGCTGAGGTTTGCAGCTCACTCGGTCAGGAAAAAATTAAGGGCTACCCAACCTGGGAGATCAATGGTCAGTTTGTCGGTGGAACTCAATCATTAACCGAGCTAGCAGATTTGTCGGGCTATAAAGGCCCACGCAACTTTCAAAACGGCGTTTGATTCGCTGACGTATTCACCAATCTCATCCCTGCTTCCGGGAACTGTCGCTTTAAGGCTGGCAAAACGGGGCAGGGTTTTTTGTCTTCCAAATTGTCGGGCTTACTCCAGCTAAACGGCGCTTTCTGAGCCGCAGACATCCACAACAAGCGTTTAGCGCGGGTCATCGCTACGTAGAGCAAGCGGAATTCTTCGGCAGTTTTGAGCTGCTCGGCGCGTTCCCAAGCTTGAGCGACATCAGGTAGCTGAAATTGCCCATGCAAGCTCGCCCGAATTTGTGCCCGAGCAACTTCAGCCAAAGTAAAGTCCCCGAGAAATTGTGATTGTGGCAAAACCCGTAACCCGCCGGGAATGATCTGCTCATGTAAGAAAGGCAGAAAAACACAATCCCAATCCAGACCTTTGGCTTTGTGCATGGTGATAATCGTGACCTGACCGCGCCGAATGTAGCGAGCCTCGGTGTCTTCAGTCTCTACGGGGTCAAACTTTTCAGAACTGACAATTTCGCTCAGCCGTGTCAGCATTGCGGTCATTGAACTTTCGCCTACGGTTTGTTGACCGATGCGTTCTGCCAGTTTATCTGCCGTGGCGAGTTCGGCTTGGTCGTAGTTGAGCGATAAAGCCAAGAAAGAAATCAGTTGGTAGTGGGGCAGCTCTAAGCGGGCGCGTAGTAACCCATTGCAAAAACGCCGAGCTTGGCGGGTGGGGTCAGGCTGAGCCGGGTCGAGAGGGCCAGGATATAAAAACTGTTCGGGTAAGCTGGCGATCGCATTCAGATCCTGTGTGGGAATTAGCTGGCGCTCCACCAAGACACCCAAGGCCGCTTTTAAGTTGTCGGGCGAATGCGGTCGATCGAGAAACTGGAGCAGCGCCAAAATTTCGCTAGGCACCCGAGATTGTCGATCGCGATCGCCGACATCAAACACTTCAATGCCGTGATCTCGCTGCAAGTACTGCAAGCCTTCAGCCAGAAACCGACCTTGCTTGTGTTCTCGCACTAAGATTGCCGCCTGTGTTTGCGGATTGGCGGTAAACAGATTGATGAGTCTCTGCCCAATCAGTTCTACAGTTTGGTAAACATCACGAGGTGTATACAACTCCAAGCCTTGCCCGATCGGGTCTGGGTTAGCATCCACTTGGGGGTCATCTGCTCCAACAGGCTGAATAGCTTGGGGGCGAAACGGCAAAATTGGGTCATGAATGGCTTCGGGAGACATCAAGACATCGGGGCGGGTGGCGCGATTCACCCAATTCAACACGAAGTTGGCAGCTTCAATAATCATCGGGCTGCTGCGTCCCGCTTGATCCATCGTCACCAAGTTGCCTTGAGTGGCACAAGTCTCGCAAAACTCGCGAAAGAAGATCGGATCTGCGGGAGTAAATGTGGAGTTGATGGCTTGGTTAGGGTCGCCAACTCGGACTAGATTGGGCGGTTGATTGGCATTGGTTGGGTCACCTGCCAAAATTTCTAACAGTCGCGTTTGCAGGGGGGTAGAGTCTTGGGCTTCATCTTCAAAGACCGCAAAGGTTTGGGTTTGCCAATGTTGACGGGCGCTGTCATTGGCTAAAACCCGCAGTGCCGCCAAAATCATTTCGTCGTAGTCAATAAAATCTCGCGATCGCAATAAGCTTTGATAGCGCTCATATAACCCAGCCGCGATCGCCAAAACCGCATACTCATCTGTCGGAATTTGTTGACTCAGGGCTTGCAAATCGGCGGGTAGCAAACCAGAACTTTTCGCTTCATGAATGACCGTTTGTGCCAGTTCTGGTAAAACTTCGGTGCGTAAAACGGTCTGGCGGCGCAAGCGTTCGGTTTCTTCACCGTCAAACTGTCGCCCTTCTAAGAGCCGTTGATAGAGTTGGGGTTGGTCTACAATCCACTGCTCAATGCAAGTACGAATCAAGCGATGGCTTTGGGTGGGGGAAATCAGAGTGAGGCGATCGAGATTAAGCCCTGATAAGTCGGGGTGGCGTGTGGCGATGTTGAGTGCTAAACCGTGGAGCGTTTGCACCACAAAACCGCCTTGGGGCAACGACATCGATCGCAAAAATTGGCGAATCTTGGCCTTGATATTTGCTGCTGCCGATCGCGTGAAGGTAACGACGACTAGTTGACGGTGGCTGTGTAGTTGATGACGAGCGATCGCGATCGCCGCTGCCCCAGCCATCCCGGTCGATTTCCCCGCTCCGGGTACCGCTGAGACTGCCAGTGGCCCGCTTTGCCAATCAGCCATTTGCTGTTGACCCGCCCGCAGACCAGCCCGGATTTGTTGTAAAGCTCGTTCCCGAAGTTCACCGAGTGATGGCGAACTCACGGCAGCACCCTCAGGAATCGGAGCAGACGTAGCGTTGGAGTTGATCGGTGTTGGAGAAGTCATACCTCAGCGTAGCAATTGCAAAATGGCTCTCGCGGCATATCTTGTTAAAGCCCTTAGAGAGAAAATTGTGATTCAGATTACAACCTCATCCTAGTTTCGATCACGCGATCGCTGAGGTAGCAATGCCATAACAGAGGTGGCATTCGTTTCCTGGTTTCGTCATGTCCGATTCTCTCTCCCCCCGCAGTACTGCCATTCTCAACGCAATTGCCATCACCTGTGCGATCGCTTTTATTTCAGGTCACTTGCAACTGACGGCTCACTCACCTCAATCTAGAGCCACGCAACAGGTGCAACTGTCCACACAGCGCTAATTGTTGAATGCCTAAGCGCCGACAAGAATTGAGCGATCGCCCACCCATTGATTGACCCCCAGCCTCCCTCCGTTGCGTAAGAAAGCTGGAGTTGCAGTCGGGCTATTGGCTCTACGCTCGCTAAGATTTGATCGTCAGAGTTCTAAAAAATTCGATAGAAGTGATCAAAAACGGGAAGAGAACTCCGCCCATACCGAGCCACCCTACGGCCTGCCCCAAAAGCATCAACAGTGGCTTGTTGGAGGTGAGTGGACGATTATTGGTCGCGACAAGATATTGAGAACTAAAGCCGACTAAAAAAGCACCAACTAAGCCGACAGGAACACTTGTCCAGAACCAGGTGCCGAGTCGGGGGCCGGGACGGATCATTCCCGTCACTGGGAAGACAACGAAACTCAGGATTTCTAAAACGATCCAGAGCACGAGGGCGCGGCGAAAATCCCGGCCTGTAATATTCTCAAATGTGAAATAAGGAACTTGATGTTGACGGGGCCGTTCTTCTAAGCGGGTTCTGGATCTACGCATAGGGGTAAGAGTCGAGTGAAAGTGGATAACAGGATAGGTCGGCAGGATTTACGAACAAGCTCATGAGTGAATCGTAACCTTCTTGAATCCGTTGCTGTCGATCTTGGCTCGGATTTCTGCAACTTGCTGTTGGTATTCGTGATGGCTCAAAACAGGCTGAGATTTGCTCAACGAAATGGGTGTCGCTAACTCAATCCAAGATTGGCAACCGCCATACTCAGCTCGATAAGGAATCAAATGAGGGCTAGGCAACCGATAAGCTCTTAACAATAAAACATAAACGGGTTGGTGGGGCTTCCAGTTAAAGCGATCGCTAACCAACGCTTCATTCCAGATATGGAAGGGTTGTAGTTGAGCGATCGTCTCGGCATTACTCACCGCATAAATGTCTGTAATGTCAGCCCAGGCTCCAATCTGCACCTCAGTTGGATGCCAGCCCGAATCTACAGGTTGCACTTGCGGGGCGTAGGCAGGCTTGAGGAGATGCGGCTTTTGGTGCTCATAGGTGGGGTAGAGCAAGACGCGATCGTGAGCGACCCGAAACTTACCGCCTTCCTCACGGATACCACCTTTGCGCAGCAGCAAAATCGTCTGCCCTGCTTCTAGAGCGTCCACGGCTACAGCCCATTCTTTAAGTGCTTGGGTAATTGAGTCCATCGCCTGAAACGCCCAAAACAGATGATCAAGTGCTCAGATTTCTTTGCAGTGATTGTAGCTTGGATAATTGGCTCAGCTCGCTGCCTATATCTTAAGAAGGAACTGCAAAGTTGCTCACAATGGCAGATTCAGCAATTTCTAAAAGTGACTACGATTGCAGTTAATTAAAAGCAATGGCCTGGGTGCATTTTTATTTATTCATTAATCACCATTAATAAATTTTTGGCATCGAGGTTTTAGGTGCGATGAGTTCAGAACCAATCACGACTTACCATACGATTCCGATTTACTTAAAAGAAACTCCGTCTAGACGAGGTTTGTGGCTCCACTGGCAGCGCGGCAAAATTGGCTATGGCATCCGGGTGACGACACTTAATGAAGCGATGAGTAAAGCCTGGGCAATGATTGATGCCATGTTGGAGTTAGAAGTGTTGCGGCGAACGGCGTGATATCAAAGTTCTCTGTTCTCTAGAAACCGCGTGCTGCACCTCCCCCACGAGGATCGGCGGCTCCTTCTAAGGAACCGTCATCTGTGACTGCGATCGCGCTGGCGTTTCCCCAAGGTGCAGCCATTTGAATCTGATGACCACGCTGCCGCAAATTCTCGATCGTAGCGACATCCAACCCCCACTGCTCTACAAACAGTTGGTCGGGTAGCCATTGGTGGTGTATTCGTGGAGCCGCCACTGCAGCGCTGACATCCATTTCATACTCCAGTACATTAATCAAGATTTGTAGAACCGTCGTGATGATGCGGCTACCTCCTGGTGAACCTGTGGCGAGTCGCAATTTTCCCTGTTCGGTAACGATGGTGGGGGTCATGCTCGAAAGCGGAGTTTTTCTGGGGGCGATCGCGTTGGCCTCGTTGCCGACCAAGCCATAAGCGTTGGGTGTATTCGGGGCACTCGCAAAGTCATCCATTTCGTTGTTGAGCAAAATTCCGGTACCTGGTGTGACAACCCCGGCCCCAAACCCGGTATTGACAGTGAAAGTCAAACTAACGGCATTGCGATCGGCATCGACAACGTTGAGATGGCTGGTATCGTCTGATTCTTTTGCTTGCAGTCGCTGGAGCGTTGCCGGATCTGCTGCTTTCACATCTTTGGAGGCTCGTGCTTGCTTGAGAGAAATTTCACGACGGCGTTGGGCAGCATAGGCGGGGCTGGTTAAGGCGGCAACCGGAACATTGACAAAGTCTGGATCGCCTAGATAGGTGGCGCGATCGGCGTAGGCAATCTTCATCGCTTCGGTTAACAGGTGTAGTGCATCAGGATGTCGCCAACCCAAAGCGCCAAAATTGGTGTTACTGACAATATTCAAGATTTGCAGTAAATGCACCCCTCCCGAAGACGGCGGTGGCATCGAACAGACTTGATATTGGCGAAACGAGCCACACAGCGGTGTGCGCCAGATGGGTCGGTAGGCTTGTAAATCTTTCTGGGTAATTAAGCCGCCCTGTTGCCGCATATCTTGGGCGATCGCTTGGGCAATGGTACCTCGATAAAAGTTGCGGGGGTTCTGTGCGATCGCTCGTAAAGTCTTGGCGAGATCTGTTTGGATGAGGCGATCGCCAACGCGATAAGGGTGCCCCTGCCGTGTAAAGGCTCTCCAAGCAGCAGAGTTTTGTTGTAGCACCGATCGCCGTGCCTCAAAAGCTCGCGTAAATTGTGGCCCGACTTCAAAACCATTTTCTGCCAAACCAATTGCCGGGGTCACTACTGTTTTCCAGGGGAGCTTTCCATAGCGCTGATGCACCTCAGCTAACCCAGCGATCGTGCCAGGGACTGCTACTGCCAGGTGACCATCGGTACTGGCATTGCGTCGAGGCTTTCCTGAGGCATCCACAAACATGTCGCGAGTTGCAGCTAGAGGAGCCCGTTCACGAAAATCGAGTGCCTTGATTTCACCTGTTTGCCCCTGGTGCAGCAACAAAAAACCACCACCGCCAATCCCTGCTGAAAAGGGTTCGACCACTGAAATTGCCAGGGTCGTGGCGACGGCAGCATCTACTGCATTACCACCCTGACGCATCATTTCAACTCCCGCATCACTGGCGAGTGGGTGAGCTGAGGTCACCATCCCCTGTTGACTGCGTTGCGGTGCCGGGAAAGCAGCAAGCGTATGCTGAGCAACACCCAGAACGATCGCACCACT
>CBIHQL010000033.1:0-16023 GCA_966211855.1 uncultured bacterium | reverse complement strand
CTAAAGAGCTTGTCCCTGGCGACGTCATGTTGCTAGAAGCGGGGGTGCAAATTGCCGCAGATGGTCGCCTGCTCGAAAGTGCCAACCTGCAAGTGCGTGAGTCAGCCTTAACGGGTGAAGCCCAGGCAGTGAACAAGCAAGCAGAAATTCACTTGCGAGAAGACACTCCATTGGGCGATCGCCTTAACTTGGTCTTTCAGGGTACTGAAGTGATCCAAGGGCGAGCAACAGTTTTGGTTACCAATACTGGGATGCAGACCGAACTGGGTCATATTGCCACCATGTTGCAGGCAGTTGAGACAGAAGCAACTCCGCTGCAACAACGGATGACCCAACTAGGCAACGTGCTGGTAGGTAGCTCGCTGGCTTTAGTCGCTTTGGTCGTGGTGGGTGGCATCCTGCGGGCGGGCAACTTCAGCAACTTTGAAGAACTCCTCGAAGTGTCGCTAAGTATGGCTGTGGCTGTTGTGCCAGAGGGTCTACCTGCCGTCATTACAGTCACCCTGGCATTGGGCACACAACGAATGGTGCGCCGTCAAGCGTTAATTCGTAAGCTGCCTGCGGTAGAAACGCTGGGTTCTGTGACCACAATCTGCTCTGATAAAACAGGCACCCTCACTCAAAACAAAATGGTGGTGCAATTAGTCGATACAGAGCGCCACACTTTTCAGATTTCTGGTACAGGTTACGACCCGGTTGGTGAATTTAGCCTAGAGCAAGCGGCTGTTTCTCCCGATCAATATTTGGAATTGCAGACACTACTGGTGGCTTGTGTCTTGTGTAACGATGCGGCACTGCAATACGAAAACAATCAGTGGGTAGTCTTTGGTGACCCCACCGAAGGCGCACTGCTGACATTGGGTGCCAAAGCCGGGATCGAAAAGCCATTTTGGGCGCAAAAACTAGCTCGTGTGGCTGAGTTTCCCTTCTCTTCAGAGCGCAAACGGATGAGTGTGATTTGCAACGCGGCAGACTACTGTCCGATTGCCGAGCGATCGCACCCACCGCAATATTGGATGTTTACCAAAGGCTCTCCTGAGCTGATTTTGCAGCGTTGTCACTCAATGCAGGTCGGCGATCGCCTAGAACCACTAACCGCAGAGCAACGCACCGAAGTCTTGGAGCAAAACGACCAGATGGCAGGTCGGGGGTTACGAGTCTTAGGTTTTGCCTACAAACCGCTTGACCAACTCCCTACCGAAACTGAGGATGAAGCCACAGAGCAAGGGTTGATTTGGTTAGGCTTGGTTGGGATGCTAGATGCTCCACGTCCGGAAGCCAAAGAAGCTGTTGCCCGTTGTCAGCAAGCCGGAATTCGTCCGGTGATGATTACAGGCGACCACCAACTCACTGCACAAACGATCGCCCAAGAGCTAGGGATCGCCCGCGCTGGTGACCGTGTACTGAGCGGACAAGAACTCGATCGCCTCAGCCAGCAAGAGCTAGAAACCGAGGTTGATAACGTCAGCGTCTATGCTCGCGTTTCGCCAGAACATAAACTGCAAATCGTCCAAGCCCTGAAACGTCGCGGTAAAGTCGTGGCGATGACGGGGGATGGTGTGAATGACGCTCCTGCCCTTAAGCAAGCCGACATCGGGATCGCGATGGGCATTACGGGCACTGATGTCAGCAAAGAAGCGAGTGACATGGTGTTGCTCGACGACAACTTTGCAACCATCGTGGCAGCCACCGAAGAAGGCCGGACGGTTTACACCAACATTCGCCGCTTCATCAAATACATCCTCGGTAGCAACATCGGTGAGGTGTTAACAATCGCGGCGGCACCCTTAATTGGCTTGGGTGGTGTACCCCTCGCGCCCCTCCAAATCCTCTGGATGAACTTGGTGACCGATGGCTTGCCGGCACTGGCTTTGGCTGTCGAGCCACCAGAACCCAATGTGATGAAGCGTCCACCTCACGACCCGCAAGAGAGCATTTTTGCTAGAGGGTTAGGCGCTTACATGGTGCGGATTGGGATTGTGTTTGCCATTATTACAATTGCCTTGATGGCTTGGGCTTATGACTACACCCATACTCCAGGGTTTAGAGAGCCAGAAGCTTGGAAGACGATGGTGTTTACCACTCTCTGTCTGGCACAGATGGGCCACGCGATCGCCATTCGTTCTAACAGCCGCCTGACGATTGAACTTAATCCGCTCTCCAATCCCTATGTTTGGGGTGCAGTCATCCTCACCACGGTACTGCAACTGATGTTGATTTATGTTCCACCTTTACGGGCATTCTTTAACACCTATTGGCTCAGCCCCCTAGAGTTAGCTATTTGTTTTGGGTTCAGTGCGCTGATGTTTGTCTGGATTGAGGCCGAAAAGTTGGTAGCGCGCTTGTATCATGCTCGCCGCTAAACACTTGACTGTGACAACATCCACAATCTAAAGCTGTAACCATAAACTTGTAGGGGCGTACATTGTGCGCCCCTCTCCTGTTCTGGACTGACTGCTGACCCTGACTGCTGACTCGGACTCATGTATCTCAAAACATTGCATCTCCGCCAATTTCGTAACTACCGGGATCAGCAGGTAGACTTTTTAGCCCCCAAAACTATCTTGGTAGGCAACAACGCTCAAGGCAAATCAAACTTGCTAGAAGCGGTGGAACTGTTATCAACCTTGCGATCGCACCGAGCTAGCCGCGATCGTGATTTGGTGTCTGACGGTGAGGCAACAGGCCAAGTCACAGCCAGCCTCGAACGTGACACTGGGTTGATCGATTTATCACTGACACTGCGTAGTAACGGGCGACGAACTGTGGCGCTCAATCATGAGTCTTTGCGTCGCCAACTTGATTTTTTAGGGGTTTTGAATGCAGTCGAATTTTCCAGCCTAGATCTAGATTTAGTGCGAGGTGGCCCCGAAAAGCGCCGTCACTGGTTAGATGGGTTGCTGACGCAGTTGGAGCCGATCTATGCCCATATCTTGCATCAATACAACCAGATTTTGCGGCAACGAAATGCTCTACTAAAGCAACGACAACAGCGTTTAGCAGAGCCAACTTTATTTACCAACCCCCACCCACTAGACAGCAGCATTGATGACCCAGAACAGACCTTAGCACTGTGGGATGCCCAACTCGCCGCAGCAGGCTCACGAGTGATTCGACGGCGATCGCGAGTGTTAGAGCGGTTAGCTCCTTTGGCTCAAGCGTGGCACCAGGCCATTAGCGGTAGCACCGAGATGCTCGAAGTACGCTACGCTCCAAACGTGCCCCTTGACACCGATGAATCTGCCCTTGTGCAGCAGGCATTTCTCGACAAGATCCGGCAACGAGCGATCGCAGAGCAACACCAAGGCACTACGTTAGTTGGCCCCCACCGCGATGAAGTGGAATTCACCATCAACCAAACTCCGGCACGACAATATGGGTCGCAAGGCCAACAGCGCACCCTAGTCCTCGCTTTAAAGTTAGCCGAGCTAAAATTGATTGAGGAAGTTGTGGGTGAGCCGCCTTTATTGCTGCTGGACGACGTTTTAGCCGAGTTAGATCTCAATCGCCAAAATCAACTCCTCGATGCAATTCAAGACCGCTTTCAAACTCTAATTACTACAACTCACTTGGGGTCATTTGATGCCCAATGGTTAAACTCTTCGCAGATTTTGACCGTCAAAGCAGGCCAAATCACTCCCGCTTAATGTCCAGATATCACTTGCGTAGCTTTAGATACAGGTGCATCTACGGCGGGTCGTTTCCTGGAGGGGCATCCTGATCCCCATCGGGCGATCGCGTATTAGTCAAGTATGCGAGACATGAGCCGTAAAGCATGAGTATTGTCATGGAGCAGCCCGAAATCGAACGCTTGGGGGCATCGCTGCGACTTATTAACCCTCATTTACTAAAAGTAGCTGATGACACCAAGATCAAGCGGGTGTGGTATCAGGGGGGCGAACCATATTTCGATGTATTTTTTGATGTGCAGGGTGAGCAACTCGTAGGGTTTCACTTTACCTTACGAGGTAAATCAATTTCTTGGAGCCAAGCTTCCCAAAGCCTGCGAACGGGCAGTACCAATGAAACCCGTGTGGATGACACAGCCTATTACGCAGCCAGCAAATTGATCCAAGACGATCGTCAGGTCAACCCTGAATTTCTGGCGTTAGTGCGATCGCTATTGCAAACCCACGCCGGAGATCCAATTTTTGACCAAGCGCTAGCCTTGTTTAGCTCCGAGAAGCCCAGTGCTTAAAGGCGGCGATCGCGCTACTTTTGAGCGGGTGGCTGCACAACGTAGGGTGACTGCAACGGCTGAGCCTGACCAGAAGCAACTAAGGCTTGGTAAATAAACGCCGCCGTATCTGCCCGCGTTGCTTTTTCATTGGGTTCTAGTTGTTTCTGATCGGGGTGGGAAACCACTAAACCCGATGCCGTCGCTGTGGCAATGCGATCGGTCGCATATTTAGGAATCTGCGCTGCATCTTGATAGGTTCGTAAGACCTGTTGGGTGGGAACTTTTGGTTTTGGCAACCCTAATCCACTCACAAGAGCCACTAACACTTGCGCTCTCGGAATCTGCTGAGTCGGGTTAAAAATGTTGTTAGGATACCCTGCCAAAAAGCCGTTGCGAGACACCGTTTGAATCGCATCAGTTGCCCAAAAGTCGGCAGCAACATCCTTGTAGTTGACGTTTGCTTTTTGGGATGGCTTGTCAAAAGCCTTTTCTAGCATTGCCGCATACTCTGCACGGGTCACCGGGGCATCCGGTCGGAACGTACCATCTGGAAAACCATTAATGATATCGCGCTCCACCAAAGCTGTGATGAACGGAAACGCCCAGTAGTCGGCAGAGACATCCGAGAAATTAATAGTTGCGGGGGCTGGTGTTGGACTAGGAGAAGCCGCAGTGGGTGCCGGAACCGTATAAGGCACTGGAACAATTGCACGCTGAGGGCCAGGAACTGGAGCTGTAGTCTCGACATTAGCGCGGGGAGCCGGGACAACCGCAGGTGATGTGGGTAAAGGAGAAGGCTCTGGATCAACAGGAGTCGGCACCGGAGAAGGAGTCGCAGCGATCGGATCTGAGAACCCTGCAATAAAGCCATCGGGATCAAAACCAGAGCCACCGCGACTGAGCGCCCAAAATAAGATGCTGCCAATCACTGTAAATGACAAAAAGATCCCTACAAATTCATCAAACCCTAAAGGATCTCTGGGAGATGGTTGGGGATTGGGGGGTTGTGAATCAGTCATCTCAACTCCACACCGCTGAGTCGGCAAGACGTGTTTGCTACGCCCTCTTTATAACCGCGATCGCTCAGAGACGCAATTAACCTGGAGTTAGAGAATATGGGCTGAAACGCTAGTCAGAGCAGCCGCGATCGCCCTAACCATGCCTGACTTCGCTTTACTCAATTTAACGAGAAGTCCGGGCTGCGATCGCCGCTAGAGGTGCTTTGGCGTGTTTGACTTCAGTCGCAGGCTCAACAATCACAGGTGCGAAGTGCTGGTCGAGAATTTCGCTGACGCTCTCAGGATGCACACGGGTGTAACGGGCTTTTCCAGGCATGACTACCATCGTTGGTGCTGCCTTGCACTGTTTCATGCAGCCAGTACCTTTAAGTTCTACTTGGTCAGCTAAGCCGCGATCGCGCAAATCAGCTTCGATGGCTTGACACATTGCCTGCCCACCACGCTTCATGCAGTTAGATTTCTGACAATACAAAATTGTTGATTTAGGCTGAGCCTTACTGGTTGGGGCGATCGCAATTGAGGCAGCAGCTTCGGAGGGGACTTCACTAGAACCGGGAGTGGTCGGTGCGATCGCATAGGCTTTTAGCTTTTCAATGCCTGTTTTGCTATCTAATTTTTTCTCACCCACCACATGCACCCAGTCGCCCGGAGTCAGCACACGGCCCGTCGATAGAAACGTCGAAACCACACTAGCACGCGATTCTTTTGAGAGTTTAATCCAAAATTCACCATCGCTCGTAGCAACTTGCATCCGCTTGAACTTATAGCCATCCAGTTCAAAGCCAAGAAACCGACCTTTTAGGTTAAACGTAGCGTGTTGGTGATCTTTGGATTTACCCATGATTTTCAAGTCCTCAGGTTGATAACGTCGTTTCTTAATAGGGGATCAAAATAAAAGCTCAATTGATTGATTATTTAGAGTTCGCTATGCATCTAGCGGCTTTCTCTAGAGTGGATCGTTACTCCAGTTCCCAACAACGCTCCAGCCAAGCGATTAACTCTTGTCGAGAGGCGGTCAATTGCTGGATCACGCTCCGCACTTGAATAGCGGCTAACACACTAGAGATTTCAACACAGAGGGTGCCATCTTCAGCGCACCAACAGCGAAGGTCGAGTTCTTCCAGTCGTTGATGAGCTTGCCAGCGATCGCACCGAGAAATTGTGAGAATTTGTCCTGCCAGAGTGTCTAAACCAGATTGATGCATGAGTCAGTTATTTCTAGATGAAATTAATTCTTAGTTGAAAAAGCGATCGCAATCCATCCTTCAGTTGGAGTTTCCCCCTAATGTCTATAGAGTCGCTCCCCAACCGAATACAGCAACACCATCAAATACAAGCAATCCAACCAAAATTTCGTGACTTAGGCTTAGCGATCGCCGCTCATCTATGGTTAGAGTGCCCATATTGAGTTGGGAAATGATGCCACCCCTGATCGAGAAAGCAGCCCAAGACGGCTAGTCAGCCACTCTCAAAAGCTTGCTTATTGAAAATAATAGTCAATAAACTTGACTAGAAACACTATAGCAAAAACTACGCACTTGAAAACTATTTGCATTAAGATCGCCTGCAATTTCTCTCTAATGACGAATTTCTAGATTCAAAACATAACGACCGAGTTGGGTGCGATCGGCCCATAATTCATACTCAATGCGGAGGCGTTCGGGTATAGAGCCACCAGTTAGGGTAAGGCTACGCGTGAAGTTACGCAGGCGCATTTGACCATTACTGCGCAGCGAGTCACTTTGTAGCCAATAACGGCTCAGCCCATAAACACCTTGCTCCCAAAAATGGCGATAGCTGAAGCGACCATTACCTTGCATGGTCATGATGACTCGGTAAGGCGAAATTTCGAGCCACAAGAGGCGAGAGGCTCCAGGTTGCGGCAGTAGAGCCAGTTCAGGGACATGGGGTGAAATCTCGCGATCGAGAATAGAAGGCTCTGAAAGGAGTAGATGAAAACGGTCTTGGTCTTTTTGATAGAGAGTGGCTGCCGATTCGACCACAGACCAGATCGGTAAGTCGGTGGAAACAATCGAGAGGCAAACAGGCTTGCGATGGTGCGTCAGCATGAGCTGTGAAGCGGGTGAAGAGCGAGGAACAAAACTTTTTCTGAAGCGAAGGTCTTGGCAGCGATCGAATCACTAACCACTCGGCACGAACAAAAGAAAGCGGTAGGATCACTAGCGCAGTTGTAGGTCAGTCTATCCCAATGCCAGCTCCGATCGTAACGTTAGAAACCACAGAAAATCAGCACCATTTGACAATTCAGCGCCCAACTACGGGTCTTTCTTTACAAGGTCGGATTCAAATTCCGGGTGACAAGTCAATCTCGCACCGTGCCCTCATGCTAGGAGCCTTAGCTGAAGGGGAAACCCAGATCAGTGGCTTGCTATTGGGTGAAGACCCGTGTAGTACCGCTAGCTGCTTTCAAGCGCTGGGTGCCGAAATTTCTGAACTGAATACAGAACGGGTGATTGTGCGCGGCATTGGTCTAGGGCAACTGCAAGAACCTGTCGATGTTTTAAATGCAGGCAACTCTGGCACGACCTTACGCTTAATGTTGGGCATTTTGGCCTCTCACCCCGATCGCTTTTTTACGGTCACTGGAGATAGCTCGTTGCGATCGCGCCCTATGTCACGGGTGGTCAAGCCATTGCAACAAATGGGAGCCCAAATCTGGGGTCGTAAAGGCAACTCTCTCGCCCCCCTAGCCATTCAGGGCCAACCGCTCAAACCGATTCACTACCACTCCCCGATCGCGTCAGCTCAAGTCAAGTCTTGTATTTTGCTAGCAGGTTTGATGGCTGAGGGCGAAACGACTGTTACCGAGCCTGCCCTCTCCCGAGATCACAGTGAACGGATGTTGCGGGCGTTTGGGGCAAAACTCAGCGTCGATCCAGAAACCAAGAGTGTGACCGTAACTGGGCGATCGCGGTTGCAAGGCCAAACGGTGATTGTGCCCGGAGACATCAGTTCAGCCGCTTTCTGGTTAGTAGCAGGGGCGATCGTACCCGGATCGGAATTGTGGATTGAAAATGTCGGTGTCAACCCCACTCGCACCGGAATTCTCGAAGCATTGGAGCAAATGGGAGCCGACATCACCCTCGAAAATCAGCGAGAAGTTGCTGGAGAACCTGTGGCTGATCTGAGAGTACGGCACAGCAACCTCAAAGCCTGTGAAATTAGCGGTGATATTATTCCGCGCTTAATTGATGAGATCCCAATTTTGGCAGTAGCAGCAGCGTTTGCTCAAGGTACAACCGTCATTCGTGATGCCGAAGAGCTACGAGTCAAGGAAAGCGATCGCATTGCAGTGATGGCTGACCAACTCAATCGGATGGGGGCACAAGTACGAGAACTACCTGATGGCTTGGAAATTGTCGGGGGTGCGACCTTAAGCGGAGCAACGGTTGATAGTCACACCGATCACCGCATTGCCATGAGCTTAGCGATCGCAGCTCTCAATGCCAAAGGCACAACCACGATTCATCGAGCCGAGGCAGCAGCCATTTCTTACCCCAACTTCACAGCAACTTTGCAACAAATCTGTCAGCTTCAGTAGATCCACGTTAAAGAGGCCGTAGCGATCGTGGGCATTCTGGGACAGGATGGTTTGAACCTGTTCTGGAGCGATCGCTCGGCTTTACTGGGTCAACCACCCAAAGAATGCCGTAATTGATGATTTTTGAAAGAAATTAGCTATTTTTCAAGACTCTTATCTCTAATTTAATAGCCTGATGAATTTGAATATTTCCTGCTCAAACTTTATTTGAAACTGTGAGTGAAATAAGCTTTCAACTTCCAAGCGAACCAACCCTGTGGCCCAAAAAGTTCAATCTCCAACTAGCACTTAGATAGCTAAGTGATACACAATGGAAAGCAATCCAACCAATTTAAGGCTCTTAATGTAATCTACATCACATTATTTGGAGAGTTGACTCAAAGGATGTTTGAAAAGTCGCTATCCCTACTCGAACTGCCCCCCAGCCCCAAGCTTAGGGGGAACTGAGCGGAAAATAGATTCGGAAGTCCCCTAGAATAACGCCCTTTTGGGCATACCAGAATGGGGGGATGCAGGATCTATTGACGCTTTTTAAACACCCTCTAAAAGCAATCGTAATTATAATTAATCGCCATCAGAGAAAATACTGATTTACAACTGAAGCTGACATTCATGAATCTTGAGAAGCCACTTAGTTTCTAGAAATCATCTATCACTTAATATCAGCTTAAATGAGCCTCCATAGCAAACATAAACACTACTCAAAATTCATATTTTTAGAGCTTTAAGCCAAGCTGACAAAAAACTCAAAATCATATAGCAAGCGAAATTCGTAAACTTTTCACAACTCATTTAAGAGCAACAATTCACAAGTTATGCCCAAAATTCTAGTTATTGAGGACGACCAAGCAGTCCGAGAAAATCTTTTAGAACTCTTAGAGTCTGAAAATTTTGATGTACTTGGTGCTGAAAACGGTATTTTGGGAGTGCAGTTAGCCCGTGAAGTCATTCCAGATCTAATTCTTTGTGATGTGATGATGCCCGAGTTGGATGGGCACGGAGTCATTCAAACGCTCCGGGAAAACCCAACAACGGCGATGATTCCGTTTATATTTCTGACTGCTAGAGCCGATAAAGTAGATTTCCGCCAAGGAATGGAGTTGGGTGCTGATGACTATCTCACCAAACCCTGCACAGCAGAGGAGCTTCTACGGGCAGTCGCCACCCGTCTGCAACGACAAGCAGCGTTGACAACATTGACACAAACCTATGTCACTGCTTTGAGAGAGGCAGAAGAACGGTTCAATCATCTCTTGCATCACGATAGCTTAACGGGGCTATCTAATCAGTTATCGTTGCGGGAACGGTTAACCGAAATTCTCAACCAGCCAAACCGAGTCGAGCAAGATTTACCCATTTTGCTGTTGCAACTCAACCGCTGGAATCGCATTTATGAAACCCTAGGCTACGGACTGGGCGATCGCTTACTACGTGCCGTTGCTGACCGCTTGAAAACCTATATCAGCCCAACAGATTCGGTAGCCCGCCTAAACACTGATCAGTTTATTGTGATTTTGGCTGACGTAGGCGATCGCGAAGCCGTGATTTCTGCGGCTCAATCCTTATTAGAGCGGCTCACCCGTCCTTTTCTATTAGATGATCAAGAAGTTTATTTGACCGCCAATATTGGCATTGCGCTCCATCCTCATGACGGCAATCATATTGATATGCTGATCAAGCACGCTGATGTGGCAATGCACCATGCTCAGCAAAAAGGTGTGAACCAGTATGAGTTTTATAGCTCAACGATGAAGGCTGGTTCAGCCAATCAACTCTCTCTAGAGGCCAGTCTACGGCGGGCGATTGAACGGCAGGAGTTTCAAGTTTACTACCAACCCCAAGTCAACTTATGCACAGGACAAATTATCGGCGCTGAAGCTCTCGTGCGCTGGTTCCGACCTGAAGCAGGTTTTATTTCTCCGGCTGACTTCATTCCTTTGGCTGAAGAAACTGGCTTAATTATTGCTATCGATGAATGGGTGCTAGCGACAGTCTGTGCTCAAGCGCAGGCATGGCAGCAAGCAGGTCTTTCGTCTTTCCCTTTTGCTGTCAATCTGTCAGGGCTGCAATTTCATCAAGAAGATTTATATGAGCGCATTGGTCAGATTTTGCGAGCGACTCGTCTAGAACCTCGTTTCCTAGAGCTGGAATTGACTGAAAGCATCCTCGTCCAAAATACAGACGCTACGATTCATAAGCTCCACCAACTTAAAAAGCTGGGGGTGCAGATTGCCATTGATGACTTTGGTACAGGATACTCTTCCCTGGGTTATTTAAAGCAATTTCCCTTTGATACCCTCAAGATCGATCGCTGCTTTGTGTCTGATATTGCCAACGATTCTAAAAACGCAGCCATTACGACAGCGATGATTCAGATGGCTCATAATTTGGGGCTAAAGGTAGTGGCTGAGGGCGTCGAAACCGAGCTAGAGTTTGCGTTTTTGCGTCAGCATCAATGCGATCACATGCAAGGGTATCTGTTCAGCCGACCGTTGCCTGACCCCGAATTTGAACAAATGATAGCCGTTCGCAAGCCTTCGACCTTGTAGTGCGCGAGGCTGCTGGTTTATCTGAGAGATCACGGAGGAAATGGGAATACTAGGAAAAGCTCAAGCGAATTGAAATGGGTAGTTCCTAGGGCATGTGGCACAGACTGAAGAACTTTTTCTATAGTTTGCAGACTTACGACGCACTTAGCCCTGATCTACGGACTCGGCGCATCGTGAACCGTTGGCTCCGCGATCGCCCCCCTCGCAATGTCAATGATTGGTATGACGCTTTCTGGCAGCACCATAACGTCTCAAGATCGGTGGTTGCCTTTGCCTATACTCACTTAGAAAAATATTCGGGTCTGCAACTAGCCCGTGTGCTGCCGAGCGATCGCTTAGAAGAAGATTTGCGCCTCACACTCGTTTGTTGGTTTGATTGGCACATAACCCTTTGCGAAGACTTTCACCAGTGCTTAGGCGTTAGCATTCAAGATGACTGGGAACTGACAACTCTAACGACTGTCGAAGAATTTGTGCTCTTTTTGCACCGTCAGATGCTTTCGGTCAATCACTTATAAACTGGTTGAAGTCGATCGCTGAACCAGAGTAGGCCACATCATATGACGCTAACGGCAATTGTATTGGCTGGTGGTCTTAGCTCTCGCATGGGGCAAGACAAAGCCTTGATTTTGGTTGAGGGTATGCCCTTATTGCACCGAATCTGTGAGGTCGCCTTGCAGTGTGCATCAACCGTTTATATAGTTACGCCTTGGCCTAAACGCTACCAAGAGGTATTGCCACCTAACTGTCACCTCATACAAGAGCAGATGTTGCCAGTAGATGTGCAACCCCACGGGCCACTAGCAGGTTTTGCTCAAGGTTTAGCCCAAGTAGAGACAGATTGGGTGTTGCTGCTGGCTTGTGATTTACCACAACTACAAGCTGTAGAGTTACAAAACTGGGCTGCTCAATTACCTCAAGTCCCTGAAGAAGCGATCGCGTTTTTACCGAAGCAAGCTAAGGGCTGGGAACCGCTTTGTGGGTTTTATCGGCGGCGTTGTCTACCTGCATTAGACGCTTTTATCCAAGAAGGAGGGCGCTCATTCCAACGGTGGCTAGAGAAGAACTGCGTGGCTGAAATTGCGATCGCTGACTCAAGCATCCTTTTCAATTGCAATACGCCTCAAGATTTAGCAAACTTCCAAGAAGACAATGCTCGACCCAACTGAAGTAATACTGCTGAATCTGCCAAGTGGCGGGTGGTAAATCTTGGTTTACTTGTTAGCTTATTCATAGGAAAATTCATCTTAATAAACACGGAGTTTAATTACTATGAGTCTAGAAGACAGAGCCAGAGCAGTTGGCAAAAATATCGAAGGCAAAGTTCAAGAAGCAGTTGGTAATGTCACGGGTGATCCCAAAGATCAGGCCGAAGGTCGTGCCAAGCAAAATCAAGCTGCGATGATGCACACAGCCGAAGATCTCAAAGACGAAGCCAAGCGCGTAATTGACAACGCCTAAAATTTTCTATTGAGATAAATTTAACTCTAGCTACTGCCCACTGAGAATATCTTGGTGGGCTTTTTTGTGTAACAGCTTAATCAAGAATTTCCCCACTATTTACTTCTTGCGTAGTAAGTTATATTGGCCTTTGTCCTCCTTTGAGGATGTGAAAAAGAGCAAGTATAGGAAGCCATTTAATGAAGCCCACTGTTTATCAAGGTCAACTGACCACATGGAAAGATGACAGAGGTTTCGGCTTCATCAAACCTCAAGATGGCACCAAAGAAGTTTTCATACATATCAGCGCACTGAAGGGAGCAAGTCGCCGCCCGGAGGTAGGGGATACGATTCTGTATGAACGAGTTGTTGAAGCGAATGGGAAGATTCGGGCTTCTACGGCTTCAATCCAAGGTGTGCCAATCCGGACTGCTGTGACTCATCAGAGATCCAAGCAAGGTCACACGTCCAATCGAACATTCAGAAATCACCGGAAACCTAAAGAAACTAAGTCGGTTAAAGCAATTATCAAGCTTGGAGTGTTTGGGACTGTTCTTGTAATTGGAATTTTCCAGAATCTTACCTCCTCTCGAACAGCTCGTTTACCTGAACCTCTGACACCCCTGACTGAATCTGTGAAACCTCTTACCCAACCTGCCTGCACAGTTAAAGGCAACATTTCGGTTAGTACAGGCAGGAAACTCTATCATGTTCCAGGCATGGAGGATTATGAGACGACTGCTATCGATCCTCTAAAAGGAGAGAGATGGTTTTGCACTGAGGCAGAGGCGATCGCGAACGGTTGGCAAAGAGCACCGAGATAACCGCCGAAAAAGACTTATCTCCACTCTTGCAAAGCTAACGTAATCCCTTGTTTTAAGGCTGGGGAGAGACTGGTATCTGCGGCTAAAGTTTGTAAACGCTGGTAAGTGCTTTCGGGAGCGAGTTGTTTGAGAGCGGCGATCGCATGTAATTGCACACTGATTTCTGAGTCAGCTAGTAACTGAATTAACGGCTCAACGGCTGCAACTTCACCTAACTGACCTAAACTGAGAGCGATCGCTTGTTTGATTGCCGGAGTTTGGGGGTTGGGGGCAGACTGGAGAGCACTGATGAGAACTTGAGCAACTTGAGGGCGCAGTTCTGGATTAGTCATTCGTCCTAAAGCTGTGACGATCGCTTGTTGAACTTCTGGGGTGCCAAATTGTAGAGCTTGTTGTAAAGAGGTGAGCGTGATGGGTTGCTCAATCCAACTCAAAGCTTGAATAACGGTGATTTGCAAAGCTGAGGGTGTCGTCGCAGATTGCAATACTTTTCCCAGAGCCTCCGCAGCGTCAGGAGTACCAATCCGACCCAGAGCGATCGCGGCTTGCTGACAAACCTCTAAATTAAAATCCCAAAGGCGATCGCGCAACAAGGGCACTAGATTCAACTCGGCTGCCAGCTCAGGTCGCATTCCCAAACTGATCACCGCTTCTCGCCTCACGGGAGCCGCTAAATCTGACAAGGCATGAGTCAAAGCAGCAGGAATACGCGGATCGTGGAAACTGCCTAAAGCCTCTAGCGAAATTTGGCGAATCACCATTTGCGAGTCATTCACCACCGTCAACAGTGGCGCGATCGTCTCAGGTGTGCGGATCTGCGCTAAAGCTCTGACTGCAATCAGCCGAGTTTGGTCATTGGTCAGCAGAGTTGTGAGGGTTGCGATCGCAGCTTTCCCAAAATTGGCAAGTACTGTAGCTGCGAGTTCGTAAAGTTCTTCATCTTCTTCATCCGCTTGCTGCAAAAACTCAGCTACCGCTTGGATCACCATCGGATGATTCAGTTCACCCAAGATGCGAATCACAAACCAGCGGATCTCCCAATCAGCTGTCGGATCGTTCAACAAAGATAAGAGAGGGGCGATCGCCGATTCTAAAGCAGCAGGTGTTTTACCAATAAGGCTTACCAACCGAGTGAAGATTTTGCCAAGTTCCCAGCGCGTCTGAAAATCACCTGCAAGTAAGGCGGCTGAAGCTAAAGCCCAAACTTGATCCCAGTCAGCGATCGGCTCTGGCACCTGAGAGGTCGCTTTGGAGGAACCAGATTCATCCAGGAGTTGTTGGAGATATTGACTGACTAAAGACCAATTTTGCTGTTGAGCGGCGACTTGTGCTTGCTCTAGAATCGCCAATCCTTCTAAATTTGCAGCCACCTGGTTTGCCTACTAAATTGATGTCTATTCTTAACCGACTGCCTTGACCAAAACTGCATCATTTTCAATTTTGGCGGCATAGGTTTTGAGGGGTTGATTTGCTGGGCCTTTTAGCGCCTCACCACCGAGGCCAAATTGCGAGTCATGGCAGGGACAAATAAATTTCTGCTGCTCTGCTTTCCAGTCTACCGGGCAACCTTTGTGAGGACAGGTTGCATTGACTGCAACTAATCGCTGTTGATTTGCAGGATCGCGCACAACCAAGAGAGGAGCACCTGCAAACTGAGGAACAGAAATTTTCCCCTGCTGCTCTAGCGTTGCTACAGTGCCAACCGATTGAAAGCCATCTGCTTGTGGGCTAGAAACTGCTTGGTTTTGAGCTGTTGGAGCATCAGTTGACTCAGGTGAACAAGCTGCGATCGCCACTGGCAAGAAACTAGCAACTTCACCAACTCCTACCCAAGTTAAAAATTCCCGACGATTCATACACCTTATAACCCAATTAGCCACTGATCAGACTGAATCAACACTTGCATCGCCGCAATGCCATCACTTTAATTAAAGCATTTCTCGTAAAAACTGCATTCACACATGCGATTCTTGCATTTTTCAGACAAAACTTGCTTTGCATAACCTCATGTACTTCTACTCCTCCATAGGTTTTACCTTTTTGTTCATGCCAAAATCGTTGATCGAGTCATGCAAGTTTTTCATTGGTCAATGCAGAGATTTATCTAATAATTAAACGCAATTGTCATTAATTCGATGCAATTTTTACATTCAATAGATTAATTTGTATCTTTCGTTACAAACCTTCCATTATGCAAAAGTTACATAAATAGCATGATCAAATTTTGTAATGGCTGATACGGCTTGGTTTAAAAGCCTTAGTTAGTGGCAAGCTTTCAAGTGTCATTAATTCTTTAGGGTCGCGATCAAAATTGAGGCTCGCGATCGCTGATTTTTTATGTTTGAATCCTTCCCCGACCACTTCATTAATTAATAGTTCCCCATCAGGAATTTACCCAGCTACCCAAGAATTTCAGAGGATTTTCAGAATGGCAAAAGATACAATTGCA
>CBIHQL010000032.1:0-16076 GCA_966211855.1 uncultured bacterium | reverse complement strand
GCCTTAGGAGCTTCTAAACGGAGCTTGAGCGGCTGACCAGCATTAATATTCACCCCATAGGCTTGGCCTTCTCCTGGCTTGAGATTGCCTTGAATCGTCACGCTCGGTGCTTCGGGTGCTAATGCTAGGGTTTCTACGATCTGACCTGAGCGAATCGCTTGCAATTGCTGATCGGCGATCGCCAACCAAACCTGACCCAACGTATCGGGGTCTAAATAGCGATCGCGCAAATCGGGAAACAAGCGATAGAATCTGGCATCAACCAATTGGGCAAAGGTAGGGCGGCTGATATGAAAGCGCTCTAAATCGATCGCCCAGCGGTTGTAGTCCCACTCACGATATCGACCGATCGCACTGCGGACATCAGGGCTGAGTAGTTCTAGCTTGTTTAACACATCTTCAGCCGTGGCATTCCACTGACGGCGTAACCCCTGATCTTTGCTGCCAGAACCGAGGCGGCGATTGTTGAGGTCGGGATGCTGAGCGTAGAAGAGCGTATCGACTAGTGCAATAAACACGTCATAGCTGACATTTAACTCTCGGCGGCGATCGCGCAGGGCATCTTGAATGGCAGGTTCATTCTTAGCAGGCACCATCTCCGCTTGATCGGGCGATCGCGAGCTATCCGAGTCTGTCTCAGTGCCCCCCGGTGACGTAGAAGCCGTAGACCCCGGTTGCTGTTGCCGCACGGTCTGCACTTGCTGCACGACGGCCCAAGCAGCCCAAGCCCCACAACTGACCAGGACTAAACTCCAAATCACGACCGTGGCAAGCACAAGGCGATTCCAACGAGGGGGGGTAGCCTCTGGTTCGGGTGCCAACACTTCAGATTCGGCTAACTCTTCGGGTGTGGGAGGCGTGACGACCACAGGCAGGGTATGGCGGTGCTGGGGCGCAATGGCTAAGGCACTGGCTGCTGGCGGTAATACGGCGGGTGTGACAGGTCGATTTGCCAAATCTCGGAGCGATCGCAGCACTTTACCCACCGAAGCATAACGGTCTTGGGGTCGGGCACTCAGCATGCGGTTGAGAATTTGGGCAAATTCTGGGCTGACAGCCACCCAGGGCTCCCAATTCCAGATCTTTCGGCGGGGTTGATATAAAACGTGAGGAGGTTGCCCGGTTAAGAGAACTACCGCAGTTGCAGCCAATGAGTAGAGATCGCTGTTGCGGTAGAGTTTATCGAGCTTGCTTTGTTCGATCGGGGCATAGCCTAAGCGCTCAACTGTCCATGCTAAGCCGCCATAGCGCAAACGTAACTCTAGCGCCAACTCAGGAATTAAACCAAAATGAGTCAAAACGGGCAGGCGATCGCGTTGCCGCCACCAGATGTTTTCTGGAGCGATATTGCCGTGAATCAAACCTCGACTATGCACATGCAACAACACGGGCAGAAATTGCCAAAGTAGCTGCCTGACTTCCGCTTCTGTAAACGCAATCCCTTGAGTCAAACGCTCATCTAACAAAGCGCGATAACTTTTGCCATCTACATACTCTTGCACCAGCAACAGCCGCTGATCGTAGGCCATCACTCCCCGAAATCGAGGAATTTGCGGGTGTTCTAGAGCATATAACAACGCTGTTTCTTGCTGCACCGACTGCTGTAGTTCGCTGAGCAACCCCGGCTCTTGTCGCATCGGAATTAGCTCTTGCAACACACAAGGCTCATTAAAGCGCGTGAGATCTTCGGTTAAGTAGCTACCGTGCCCCACTTGACCGACAATACGATATCGGCCTTGGAGGATGATTCCGGGTGGCAACGGCGAGGGCATAAGCAAGCAAATAGACTGCCATTAACTCATCATAGAAAGACACTTGCCTCTCTGAGCGATTTTGTCTAGAAACTTGCAGAATACCCCGCAATTTTGGCTAATTCTGCTCAAAACTAAGGACTAGGTGGTGCTGGTTCGGTAGTGGGTTCTGTTGGTGGCACAGGAGGCGCAGGCTCTGTCGTTGGATCAGGCGTTGGTGAGCTAGGGGGTGTGGAAGTCACATTATCAGCCGCAATATCCAACTGGTAAGACACTGACTCGCTGGGAGCAACCACCACAAACTCGTAATAGCCTGTCTGCTCTAAACGCCCCGACCAACTCGTCTGTTCAGAGCTATCCAGCAGGGCGGGTCGGCTACTGGTGGGTGGATAAATTGACAGCACTGTTTTAGCGCCAGCCTGCAAGTCAACCCTCACAAACTGCCCCTCAGACAAAGAAGCAATATAAGCTTTTCCTTCACCCGCTGCGAGTGAACCCGACACCTGCTGACTGAAAGCCCCTTTGTCAAATTTAATTTTTTCGAGGGCAGTCCCCGCTTGAATTGCTTTGACTTCATCATCAGCGATCGCGTGCCACACCTGCCCAATCGGTTGGTTGGTAAACTCTTGGCCTTGCTGTTGCGGAAACAAGCGAAAGAACTTGGCATCGGCTAGGGTATACAGGGCTCGGCTACTCAAGTTGAGCTTATTGACAATGCCACTCCAGCGATCGCGATCGGCTTTGCTATACGCACCCAAACGACCCCGCGCTTCTGGGCTGAGGCTTTCCAATTGGCTCAAGACTTGGTTGGCGACTTCATCCCATTGAGCCCGCCAGTTTGCATCTTCTGGCCCATCACTCAGTTGCCGACCTTGCAAATCACTATTTTCGGCATAAAAGACTTGGTCGATCAACCGCACAAAGAATTGATAGTCGATCCCTAAGGCACGACGGCGATCGCCTAAAGCTTGTTTGCGGTTTTGTTCCTCTTGAGAAAACTGTGGATCTGGCGATGGCTCTGTATCAACGGTGGTAGTCGGAGAACTCGTCGGCTCGCTGGGTGGGTTGCGATCGCCGAGAGAACTGAGCCAGCGTTGGCTTCCCCACCAACCTAACCCGGCTGCTGCGAATATCACCACCAGCACCAACAATACCTGCCCCAACCCTCCGGCCCTTGCTTCTCGTGGTTCAGGCACATGGTTCAGAGGCAATGACTGCGGCGGTGCGGGCGGCGTGTAATTGGGTGGCTTGGGCGGTACGTAACTTGGGGGTGTCGGTGGTGCAATCGCCACAGTCGGCATGTGAGTCTCGGCGGGGGCAACTGTTTGCGCTGCAAGAGGAGGAGCCTCTTGAGAGTTGAGGGCTTGCACCACCTCCCGCGCTGAAGGGTAGCGATCGCCAGGGCGTTGAGCCACCATCCGATCCAAAATTGCTGCGAGTCGGGGGCTGAGGTTTACATACTGCCGCCAATTGCGGGTGAGCGTATAGCTATCAATAAATTCTGCGGGTTCTCGGCCCGTGAGCAACACCAGCACCGTCATCCCCAACGCATAGAGGTCACTATGGGGATAGGCCGCACCGACTTGCAACTGCTCATCTGGGGCATAGCCAATTTTGCCGAGTCGGGTTGGCGACGAAACTGCATTTAACGGTTGAGCCATCACCTGAGACGCCACAGTTGCCGCAACCTGTTTGACCCCGCCAAAATCAATCAAGACAGGTAGATTATCGACAGTGCGTAAAATCAAGTTATCGGGGGAGATATCGCGGTGTACAACCCCCAGGGAGTGAATATACTCCAGAACAGGCAAAAGTTGCTGCAACAGTTGGATGGCTTCAGCTTCATGAAACGTTTGTCCCTGCTGGCGACGCGTCTCTAGCAACGCTCGGTAGGTTGGCCCTGCTACATAGTCTTGCACCAAAAATAACCGTGTTTGGTCAGCGATCTTGGCCCGAAACAGTTCGCGAAACCTGGGAATTTGGGGGTGTTGTAGCTTGTAGAGAATGCCTGCTTCCCGCTCAAACAATTCTTCGGCTTTTTGCAGAGCGTAGGTACCAGAAACTTGAGGGGCAAATTCTTTTAAAACACAAGGTTCGTTAAAACGATTTTGATCATTGGCTAAATAGGTACGACCAAACCCACCGTGGCCCAGTTCTTGCATCACCCGATAGCGATCGCCCAACACCAACCCAGAGTAGACACCACCCATTGCTGTCTCGGGCAGTTTCTCACCGCACAGGTGGCAAAACCGACTCCCCAAAGGGTTTTCATGTCGTTGGCTGCAATACAGGGACATCAGTGACCTCAACCACTTTTACACCGCGCTTTTGTCAAACATTCCCACAAATTGGAGAGCTATCAATCATACTCGCAAGGACGAGGTTGGCGCTCAGGTTGGTTCCTTTGCAAAGATAGTCAAAATGATGCTCCAATTGGGCCAATCACTATATTCTTCCAAAGCTGTCATGCAGATTACGCAATGCTTGCACACCGCTGTGCTTGTTTCTGACCTTGCCAAAGCTGAGCACTTTTATGGCACCGTTCTGGGCTTACCCAAAGTTGAGCGATCGCTAAAGTTTCCGGGTGCTTGGTATCAAATCGGCGACTACCAAATTCACCTGATGGTAGCAGTAACGGTTCCGGGCACTGTGGTTAACCCTGAAAAACTCGGTCGCAATCGTCATCTGGCTTTCGCGGTCACCGATCTGGAAGCTGCCAAGGCCGAGTTGCTGGCTCATCACTGCACCGTGCAAACCAGTGCTTCGGGTCGCGCTGCCCTGTTTACCCAAGACCCGGATGGCAATGTGATTGAGTTGAGCCAGAGATAAACCGAACTATTAGAAATTGTGAAAATCTTTGCTTACGTCTATAGCGATCCGCTGCTTGAAGCTACACCCGATCCAGCACTTTGGGGGTGGGAGGTCGATCGCGTGTATCAAGATTTGGGTATCCGAGATCCGACTAGAGACCCGCTTACCAGAAGCAAACTCAAACCTGTGCGGCGACCCCAACTGCAACAGCTATTTCTTGATTGCCAAGCGGAGCCTGCCGACTATCTGCTGGTGCGTCGCTTAGAAGAGTTGGGAGACACCGTGCAAGAAGTGAGCGATCGCTTGAGTGAGTTAGAAGCGCTAGGGGTGCAACTGATTGCCACAGAAACCGAGATTGGTAGTGCTACTACCCCGGTCAAGCGCTCAGATTTACTCAAACTTCTGCACGAAGTCCAGCGGAGTCAACGGAGTCGTTCGATTCGCCAAGGTCATGCCCGCAACCGAGTTAAAGCCTTGCCGCCACCGGGTAAAGCACCCTTTGGATATCGTCGGGGCAAAGATCGCTATGCCCTCGATCGCAGCCAAGCCCCAATCGTCAAAGATTTTTTTGAACAGTTTTTACTTTACGGTTCACTCCACGGAGCCGTGCGCTATTTGGAGAGAAGACACGGCAAAAAAATCTCAGTTTCTACAGGGCATCGCTGGCTAAGCAACCCTGTTTATCGTGGGGATTTAGCGTATCAAAATGGTGAAATTGTCTCAGATACGCACCTGCCGATTATTTCACGAGAGGAAGCTGCACAGGTCGATCGGTTACTTCGCCGCAATCGCCGTCTGCCGCCTCGCACCGCTAGTGCCCCGCGATCGCTGGCTGGATTGGTGAATTGTACGGCTTGTCAATCGCCACTCACGGTCACTACAGTCAGCAAGCCCTACCAGCCCCAAACTTATCTTTACTTACGCCCCAGTCGTTGCCCCCAGAAACCCCAATGCCGATCGCTACCTTATAGTGACGTGCTAGATCGAACCATTCAGGCAATTTGCCAAGCCCTACCCCCCGCCGTTGCCCAAATGGGTGCATCTAACAGGACAGGAGCAAAAGCAAGTATGGGTGAGGCGATCGCGGCGAAGCAACAGATTTTGCAACAACTACCTGAGTTAATTGCAAGTGGCGTTTTGGATGATGAAACGGCTGAACTCCGCGCTTACAAACTACGCACCGAAATTTCGGCTCTGCAAGCCCAACTCGCCCAATTGCCCCCCGCAAATTTGTTGGCGATCGCCCAGACGGTTTCCATTCCTGAGTTTTGGCAAGATTTATCAGAATCCGAACGCCGCTTTTATTTCCGCGAGTTTATTCGTCAGATTCAACTCATCCGTCATGAGAACTCTTGGGAATTAGAACTCCAATTTATTTTTTAATCTGCTGTGCAAATCCTCAAGCCAGAGTTAGCTAAGGTAAAAAAACTAAAACTGAAATTCACATCCATCAAACAAAGCTTTAAATCTTACAAACCACGCGGAAACCAATATTAGACATTGAAGCGGTCGGTGAGGCGTTGTGCCGATAAGCAGAACGACAATACTCTAAACGCTCCATCCAAGAACCGCCCCGCCTGATACGAGAGCTATTTTCATCTTCACTCAGCCAAGCGCTGCCATCTGCGGGTGCGTCCTCATAGCTGGTGTGTCGATGATCTGCGCACCACTCTGAGACGTTACCATGCATGTCACATAACCCAAAGGCATTGGCGATCGCATAGTGGTTGACAGGGGTTGTATGCCTGAGCGACCACGGTTTGCGATGACTAGAGTCATATTTAAGGTCGTGGCTATAGTTTGCCAAATCAGGAATCACCGTCTCCCCAAAATGAAACGGCGTGGTGGTTCCGGCACGACAGGCATACTCCCACTCCGCCTCGCTCGGCAAACGATAGGTGCGCCCCGTGAAGACCGATAAACGAGCACAAAACTCAACAGCCTCATACCAAGAAATTCTTTCAACAGGGTGGTGTTCTCCCTCATATTGAGACGGCGCTAGTTGTAACTCTCGATCAATTACGGGTAATGCTGCCACCATCTTCCACTGTGCTTGAGTGATAGGGTACTTCCCCATAAAGAAAACGGAAACAGTGACTTCATGTTGTGGTTCTTCGCTTTTAGAGTGGCCTGGTTCATCTTTGGGCGATCCCATCAAGAAACTGCCTGCCGGGATCAAAACCATTTCAATGCCAACTTTTTGACTCAACGGTTCAACAAAAAATTGAACTGCCTGACGACGACGCTGAAGGATCAGTTTGGGCTTGAGGTTGGAAGAAGCCGCCATTTTAAGAGAGTGAATTTGAGGTCAAACAACGTTTGGGATTATTTACAAAAGTGAAAATACAAGTGCCAACGGTCAAAGCAGTCTAGGGCAATTGCAGGCGACTCGAAAGCCTAGGCTAAAGTATCCGTAATCGGGTGGAAAGTGGGTGCGATGTGCAGAGCGACAATCGACCAGATCGTTAAACCAAGAGCCGCCTCGTCTAACACGCCCTAAATTTTGATCTTCACTTAACCAGGCACTGCCATCTGTCGGTGCGCCCACATAAGTATCATGCCAGTGATCTGCACACCATTCCCAGACATTGCCATGCATCTGCGACAACCCAAAAGCATTAGCAGCATACACAAATGATTTCACTGAACTTGTTTTACCATTGCTGTAGTGGGCTCTTAGCCTGCCATAGTTTGCAAGATCAGGAAGCAGCGTCTCCCCAAAATGGAACGGCGTGGTAGTTCCGGCGCGGCAGGCATATTCCCACTCTGCTTCGCTCGGTAACCGATAGGTGCGACCTGTATAGCGAGAAAGGCGATCGCAAAACTCTACGGCAGCATACCAAGATACTTGTTGTACTGGGTGTTTTTCTCCCTTTGAGTAAGATGGATCAGGGTCTAATTCTTGGTTGATCGCTGGCAATGACTCTGCCACAAAGCGCCATTCAGCTTGAGTCACGGGATAGCGTGCCATTAAAAAACTATTGATCGTCACTGAATGTTGTGGGCTTTCAGCAAGCGATCGCTCTGGTTCATGCTTAGGAGAACCCATCATAAATTTCCCGGCTGGAATCGCAACCATTTCTAGCCAAAGGCCATCTGCAAGCTCTTCTAGATAGCGCCAAGCTTGCTCGTGTCGTCGCCGTATAGACCATTGAGGAGAGGAGGGTGGCTCGTTAGAAAGAAGAGTTTTCAAAGGGTTGAATGACTTTTGGCCCCCTACAGGCTCAAGCCTTGAAAATTCAAATTCAAAGAGCCGTAATCCGTCGGGCTGAGGGTCAAAAGCAACTGTGACAACCTCTACTTCTTGAGTTTGCAATACTGGGAAATTGCCAAAAAAGGAAGGCGATCGCTCTGACATAACAAGGATAGGGGAGACTAATATTGTGAATTCTTAGAGTTAACAAAGCAGTGGGCGGAGAGGTTCTGGATGGATCTCTTGAATGAGAACGTCCCACCGTTTTGCATAGGGCTGTTTTTTGTCGAAGATGCTTAAGATACTTCTTTGAGTTCCATCCGCAGAGTATTCGTGATAAATCATGATTGAGGCAGTCTCCAACTGAGCCGAGACACAATTGGAGATACGGGTATCTGTAAAGCTGTGATGAGCGCCGATCTCCTGAAGCGTTTTGCCAGAAATTGATGGGTACACTCGCTTCTCAGAGTTTGGACGAAGCCAATCGGCAACTATCTGTCTACCGCCATGATAGGTCTGCGCATTGACCACCTTATGAATCTCAAGCACTTCTCCGGTGATGAGGCTGATCTGATGAGTGGCTGAACTTTCACGCGATGGCCCATGTATCCCTCCGTTCCAAGGATGAAAGCAATAGGAATCAATGCGTAATGTCTGCGCTGATAAATCACAGACCGAATGCGTGACCCCGCCCGCAAGCCCGACTGGGTGCGATCGCATTAACAGTTGACCGTCTGTTATTGAATAGGCCGCGATCGTAACACCTTGCACTGCCCAGAGAATCTGATCTGTGACGCGCAAAGGATAGCCAAAGTCGGCTGACTGCCACTGAATCGCACCAGAGGTTAAAGATCGGCTCACAATCTTGCCATCAATCGATGGATAAAACAGGTTGGACTCTTCTAAATCAACAGCCATCTGATAGGGAGACAACGGCAGATGGAGGGCGGCTGTTTTGCGAACTGTTGGGTAGGGAAAAGCTGTAGGCGTTTGGCGAGAAGACAATGGTTCTTCTGGGTTCTTAGGCTTGAGTTTGCCAATCGCATTTTGCCAATTGTTCAACCATTGCGACATACTGCAACTCCTGGTTACCGAGTTTTTTACAGAGGCGGAGAGATCTGCAATTGAATAGACTGTTATAGGACGGCGATCGCTCTGGCATAACAAGAGGAGAACTGGATATACAGCATTTTCGGAGTTAACAATACCCTGGGTGGGGAGGGCCTAAATCTACTTCTTTAATGAGAACATCCCAACATTTTCCATAGGGTGGTTCTGGGTCAAAAACACTTAAGGTGCTCTTTAGATTTCTATCAGGAGCGATTTTGCGATGAACAATAATTGAGACAGTCTCCAACTGAGCCGAGCTACAATTCCCAATACGCATCTCAAGAGATTCATTATGAGCCAAGATCTCTTGAAGCTTTTGGTCAGAAATAGATGGGTAAATTCGCTCCTCAGGTTTTAGACGCTCATCGTACCTATAGTGACTGTACTCCAGTGTAGAGCTGATACTCGATTCATATAATCGATAAAGCTCAAGTGCTTCTCCAGTGATGAGGCTGATCTGATGCGCTGCCGCACCTTCACTTGAGAGTCCCTCTGTTCCTCCGAGCCAAGGATGATAGATATAGGAATGGATGCGTAAGGTTTGAGTTGATAAATCACAAATCGAATGCGTGACTTCACCAGCAAGTTCTACTGGGTGCGATCGCATTAACAGTTGACCATCTGTCGTTGAGTAAGCCGCGATCGCATCACCTTGCACTGCCCAGAGGATCCGGTCTGTGACGCGCAAGGGGTAGCCCAACTCTGCTGATTGCCACTGAATATCACCAAATATCAGGCAGCAACGGACAATCTTGCCATCAAACGATTGATAAAACAGGCTAGACTCCTCTACATCAATGGCAACCTGATGAGGCGATAGGGGTAGCTGGAGAGCCGCCGTTTTGCGAACTGTTGGGTAGGGCAAGGCTGTAGGGATTTTAGGAGGAGGCAATGGCTCTTCCGATCTCCTAGGCTTGAGTTTGTCGATCGCGTCTTGCCAATTGTGTAGCCATTGCGACATGCTGTAACTCCTGATTATTCAGTTTTCTCCACGGATTTATAGCCCTAAATTTATCTGCGATATACTTTCGACTGTATCTCCGTCAAGATCTTAGTGGCAATTGGCGATCGCACCTGGGGATGACAACGCAATCGTTGGAGCCTCAGTAACAGCAACTTCTACAGGCTGTTGGCGAATTGGAAGTTCGATCGCAAAAGTCGTGCCTTCACCCGGAGCCGAACAACAATAAATCTTGCCTTGATGGGTTTCAGTAATAATTTGATGAGAGATTGACAGCCCTAAGCCAGTCCCAATACCACGGGGTTTGGTGGTGAAGAATGGCTCAAATAAATGAGTTTGCACTTCGATCGGCATCCCTGGCCCGTTATCTGAAATCCGAATTCGGACTCGCTGGTCATCAAAAGCTTCAGTCGTAATCCGAATTTGTTTGAGCGGTCTGGGTTCCGAGAGAGAGGCGATCGCTACCGGAGCATTTGCTAGTTCGTCTTCTAACAACGCATCTATTGAATTGCTCAGCAAGTTCATAAACACTTGATTGAGCTGATTGATGTGGCATTCAATTTCAGGAATTTTGCCAAATTGTCGCTTAATCTCAATCTTCTGCTTATAGCGATTTTGTAATAAAACCAACGTGCTATCAATGCCTGCTTCTAAGTCGGCAAATTGCATCTCTGCTTCATCTAAGCGATAGAAATTTCGCAGATTTAAGACTAACTCCCGAATACGTTCAGTGCCCATCTTGAGCGAGCTAACAATCCGGGGCAGATCCTCAACAATAAACTCCAAATCGATATCTTGCGTTAGGGTTTCGACTTGAGCAGATGTCGGTAGCTGGCTGTCTTGGTAAGCTTGTAGCACTGTGAGTAGACCCTCAACATGCTCTTCTACATAAGGCAAATTGCCGTGAATGAAGTTAATCGGGTTGTTGATTTCGTGAGAAATACCCGCCACCATTTGCCCCAGCATCGACATTTTTTCGGTCTGTACTAGATGCAAATTCATCTGCTGTAGCTCAGCCAGGGCCGCGTTTAGGCGTTGATTTTGTTCTTTTAATTCTTGAGTGCGGCGATCGATTTTTTGCTCTAGCTCAGCGTTGCGTTTTTGCAGTTGTTTTTGCGAATCTAACACCTGCGTTGAGCCAATTAAGAGGCTGTAGCGGTTCCGCAGGGCCAGAAAGGCGATCGCAGCCAGCAAGGTGATCACATCAAAAGTAGTTTGCCAACCTAAGAGATGGTCTACTCCTAAAACTCCGGCAGTGCGTAGGGCATATCCCCAACTGCCACTCCAAAATAAACCCGCTGTAATGGCTGCAAAGGGATCTATTCCGGCTGAGCGATTGCGCCAAAGCCCTAACCCAATCAGAGCGGCAATCATTAAATAAAAGCAGGCCAGTGAAAGATTGGCAGCCCCACTTAGCAACACAAGCTGGGGACTGACTAACGGCTCAGGGGGGTTGAAATAACCGGAATGTATCATTGGTGCGTTTCGTTCAATGGGTTTGTGATCTGAGGAATTTCAACCACGCCAAGTCGGTAAACCTAGGCATCCAGGGCAACTACCTTCACGTCCCATTCATTTCATGATTTCCTGAATTCCTTCTTCATGAATTTTTTGATACACCCGTAAAGTCTTGATTGAAAGCGTGGCATCCTCAACGATATCCAACCAGTTACGAAGTTCCTGTAAAGCTGCCAGACTCTAAGGTCAAAATATGAAGAAGTCAGGCAGACTGGTGACTCACAGACCTGGTTTATGTCGGCGTTTGTAAAATTCAGGAGCGTTAAATTTGCCAACTGTGATCGATCGCGTTCAACCTCCTCTAGAGTTTATTCCGCCTGCCTTTAACCCACTGGTATTGCAGGTGGCGCGTCGTATATTGCCGTTATGGCTGCGATCGCGTACCACCATTGCTGATATCCGCACCCACAATGTTGAGGGCTTGGTTGATTGTTACCGTCAATTTCAAGCCGGGAAAATTCGCTTTTTGATGGCGTTTCGACACCCCAGCGTGGATGATCCATTCTGCATGGCGCATCTGCTCACCTCCGTGGTGCCTAGTGTGGCTAAGCAGCAAGGAGTGCCATTAAAATTACCCATCCATGCTCACTTTATTTACGATCGCGGCATTCCACTGTGGGCTGGATCACAAGTAGGTTGGCTGTACTCGCAACTAGGTGGCAGCCCCATTCATCGTGGCAAGGTCGATCGCATGGGGCTGCGATCGGCACGCAACCTATTTGTCGATGGCAAATTACCGATGGCAGCGGCTCCGGAGGGAGCAACCAACGGTCACAACGGCATCATTAGCCCTCTCGAACCGGGGATTGCTCAGTTAGGTTTTTGGTGTGTTGAAGATCTGCTGAAAGCCAACCGAGATGAACAGGTTTTGATCATCCCGATCGGGATTCAGTATCGCTATGTTTCGCCACCGTGGCAGCAAATAGCTGAGTTAATGAGTGAGCTAGAAGCTGAGAGTGGATTAGCGCCCTATATACCCTCTGAGACGGCTCTACCCCAGCTTTTGCAAAGCTTAGACCCACAAGCGGCAAATCTATATCATCGGTTGTATCGCCTCGGTGAACATCTGCTGAAGCTGATGGAAGAGTTTTATACCCGCTTCTATCACAAGACATTGCCCACCATTTCTACGACAGAAACCAGTTCTGAACTGTTTCAAGCGACTGAATCGCCAGCAACTAGAGCTGATCAAGCATTTACCAAACGGTTGCAGGCTCTTTTAGATGTTGCGTTACAGGTCGCTGAACAATATTTTGATCTCCCTCCAAAAGGGAACTTCATCGATCGCTGCCGTCGCTTAGAGCAAGCAGGTTGGGATTGGATTTACCGAGAAGATCTCAAAAATCCTGACACGTTTTCGGCCTTAGATCGGGGGTTAGCCGACCGAATTGCTGAGGAGGCCAATTTGCGGATGTGGCACATGCGGTTGGTGGAAAGCTTTGTTGCAGTTACGGGTCACTACGTTTTAGAACAGCCCACTGCCGAACGCTTTGCCGAAACCACTTTGCTGATGTGGGACATGATCGCCCGGATTAAAGGGGGTTCTCCGTTTCAGCGGCCTCGGCTGGGTAAGCAAACCGTTGATATGACGGTAGGCCAACCCATTTCAGTCTCCGATCGCTGGGCTACTTACAGCGCCGATCGCCGTAGCGCCAAACAAGCGATCGCAGACTTAACCCAAGATTTGCAAACTGCACTGGAAGGGATGATTACTTAGCGGGCTGATCTTGCTTAGCGGGTGGCTTACCGGAATTGCGCACATTAACCACTTTACCCAGTAGGTCAAACCAAAATGATGACCCCATCGAGATGGCAATGCCACTGATCAACCACCCGAAGAATGTTTTCAAGAACGGAATAGGCCACCGCTGATTTGCTGCCCATTGCTGATCTCTGTTGGCTTTATCCCAGCCGATCGGAAGTGGGAGCTGATCTAAGGCAGTATTAACCTGCTTTTGCACCACCGTGATATCACCTTGAGCGCTATCGCTTATCTGAGCAGCACTTTGAGCGATCGAGTTTCGCAGCAGCGTGTCCTTTGAGAGACGATTCACAATGTGGAATGTATCGGCGTTGACGGCGATCGCAATCAGCGAGCCAATCAAAATTGCGGCTCCTTTGGCATTTCGTTTGTAAACACCAGAAGCGCGTTCCATCGAGCGATCGAACCAGTTCTCGATTTCATGCTGGAACTGGCGCACCTCTTGGTCAATGCTGGTCACTTTCTCTTGCGCCCGTCTTGCCAACACAGACAAACTTTCTTTAACAGGTTTTGGCAAGTTATCGATCGCCTCTACCGCCTTGGTGTAGTCAGAAACTTCTTGGCTGTCAACAATCTCTAAAACTTGGCGATAAATCTCGCTGTGATACTTAATCTCGTCAGCCAATACCTCCGGTGGAGCGCCTAGCCACGCCAACATCGCCACTCGATTGTCTAAGCTCGTAAAGTAATCTTTGGGGCGTTTTAAGTAGCGAATCTCTCGTAGAAAGCTTTTGCGACGCTTCTCTGGAATTTGAGCGCGATCTACATACTGCTCAGCGTTATCAATATAGGCATTGCGCTCGGCAAGCATTTGGTTAATCGCGATCAGCAATGGTATTTGACCTGATACAAACTGACTAATAATTTCATCTAAGCGTTGTCGTAGTTGATCAAGCCGAATATACAGTTGCGTGTTTCGGGTCATGTCACGAAAACCATCTAGTACCAGTTCAATTTCGTGACTTAACTCATGCTGAAAAGCTGGCAAGGGAATCTGCTTGAGCGCATAGAGATCGGACAGAAAGTCTACATCTGACAAGAACGACTCAGCTTGATCAATGTAGCGATCGCGTTCACTCAACATTTGGTTGGTCATTGCCCACCGGGTTTCAGCGCTAGGAGTTGTCTCAGCAGTCACCAAGCTATGCAACTGTTGCCGTAACTGGTCAAATTGAGTCTCTAGCTCAGTGCCTTGAGTGATCACGCTAAATTTGCTCAGTACGACTTGAATTTCCCGCAGCAACTCTTCTTGAAATTTTGCCGGAATTAAACTGCCAACTTTCTGCTCAACTACTGTCAGTAATTTTTGGTAAGTAGCGCTGCTTTTATCATTCACAGCCTCCACAATTTCAACCAAGCTGGGCTTTAATGTACTTAAGAGAATCGGTTGAACATTCAGCGAACGACCATCTTCACTTGTCTCAAAAATCTCTTGCCTAATCTCTTGCAAGCGTCTCAAAAATTCGGTTTTGGTATTTCCGTCAGGACAAATACGCGAACAATTTTCGATAAATCGATCTAAGCGGTAAGCAATCCATTTCAAACTCGTTTCAAGAGAAGCTCTTTGAGACTTAAACTCATGGACAATGCTATCAAGTTGGAACTGGAAATTATTAACTGCTTGTTGGAGTTGATCACGCTGATCCGAACTTAAAGCCTCACTATCAGACATTTCTGCAATTGGAGACATCTCTACAGTCTCAACTCCTGCTGTTGTTAAATCTACAGCTGGGTTTGCTGAGCTAAGTTCTGATGGGGGTGCTGAGTTGAGCAATAATTGCGCTTCTGCGATCGCAGCTTCAACATTCGTACGTACAAACTCTTCTAGTTTAAGTTCACTCAACTTTTGAATCAGGATTGGAATTCCTGAACTTTCTAGCAAAGTTGTTGTGAAAGTTTCAGCATTAATATAAGAAGGGCCGCTGTGCTTAGTCCCCCCAAAAATATTGCGATCGCTAGCTCCTACTAGAGCCTTGGCCTGACGATAAACAGAACTAACACCCCAAGTCACGCTCCGAACTGTAGTTTCAAACCAACCTTTAGCCTCTTGATTAATATTTTTAATGAGCGGATTAGAGTAGAGTTCATCAGCAAATTTTCTAACTTTTTTCTCTTCGGCAGTGCCTTCACCGCCTGTTAATAACACTTCAATTGATTTCTTTAAATGAACTGCACGCCACTGCAAAAGAGTAGCAATAATTTCTTGAATTTCAGAAGCCAATAAGCTCAAAATCAAATAAATAAAAATTAGACCGATCGCAATATCTAGAACAAAAGGCAAATTCATCCTCGACCCTGCTCCACCTTCGTAGTAAATGCAAACGCTAAATAAGCGCATACCACTATACGATGGATAACTGAAATTATTTGAGAGCCTTAAACATATTTAAAGCAAAAAATCAGCGATCGCCTCCTTGCATCACAAGAAATCGCTGATTTAGTTAACTTTATTTTCTGAAAAAGCAGGTAATTGGAAGTTGTTTTGATTCAGATAGCTGGTGTCATCTGATAGTTTACAGCGGTAGCGACAGCACAATTAAACATTGGCTAGCGAAGGTGGGTAACCCATCATTAAGCGTTCTAGTTGTTGACGCTTAGAGTGTTTTGCAACAACCATTGAAGCTAGGTCAGGCATCTCTTGCCAACAAGAAGTGCAAAACCAGTAAACCTGATTATTCCGAGCGTGACGTAATAATTGCTCAGAGCAGCAAGGGCATTTATTCATAGCTCGAGGTAATTGCTAAACAATTAAGTTATTTCAGTAGAAGACTACAAAAACGTTTTTGATCTCCCTATTAAAGGTAGAAGAACGGCATAGGGATCACAATCGTTTAGTTACCCAATCCCTGGGGGAATGTACCCATACTATTTGTTAAGTTTAGTTTAAGCGCAAAAATTTAAGCCGAGAGGCTACTGACCTCCTCCTTAAGGCAGAAATTGTAAGGGTTTATTTAGCTTGGAGCGAAATTT
>CBIHQL010000031.1:0-16240 GCA_966211855.1 uncultured bacterium | reverse complement strand
TTGGCTCCTTGAGTGCCGATCTGACCGAGGGGTTGGTCTTGTGGCACAAATACCTGCGATCGCACCAAAAATTGTTGAATGCCCTGCGTCAACTTTTGCGTAGTGGCAGCAACCGTCGTTTGGAAGACTGCGGTTGTAAACTCAGGCCGTAGCTCTGGTTCTAGTGGTTGAGCAATCAACTCATTGACGTAGGCATCTGAAGCCGCAAACTCAGGGGTTGCTTCCGGTACCAAGCGATCGCGGGCGATAAAGTCAGCCCCGTAGCTCCAGAGGGGACGCTTCTGCCCAGAGCGGCGACCATAAACTCTGACTCCCAGCAAGTTGGGCAACTTTACTTGCTTCAAAAACTTAGCGATCGCAGGGCCGACTTGCTTCTGCTTGGGGCAAATGGGCGCATCTGCCATCACATGTAACAAGTCCTCTTTGCGGAGCACTTGAATGCGAATCCCACCTGTAGCAAGACGATGATCGAGGTTCGGATTCAACAGCCGACTCAGCAAGAACTGTAAAGCGGGTTGATCGCCTTGTTGAGCGAGGGCGATCGTAGAGTCTGTCAGTGCTGCGTGTTCAGCGGCAGGCAAATTGAGCCACGCAACCCAAGCAGGAGCGTCTTGGTCTGCTTGTTGACCGTAAAGAGCCGCTGCATGAATGCCTTGAGGCGCGAGTGATTCTAGTAAGGGTGTGAGAATGTCAGTGACTTGGTGCTGACTGGGAGCTGTTGCTGTCGCATCTTCATGACCTGATGAGCTACAAACAAGATGCAGTGTGGCTTCTTTGAGTTCTGCGGTGGCGTGAATCTGCTGCTGACTCAGGGCTTGGTTAAGCAGACGGGCGATCGCTTGCACATCTCCCCAACGTGCCCACTCTAGTAGCATTTCATCGGGGGGTGTTAAATCTACCCGCAGTCGCCAATCGGGTTGCGGCTCGCCACTGACCTGGCTAAAAACAAGCGCATCTTGAAAAGCTTCTAGCGCCAAATTTCGCAACTTTTGGGCGATCGGCTCAGCCAAGGTGGCAGGGTCAGGGCTGTAGGCAGATTCACACAAAATCCACAAGCGTTGACGGCGGTGCGGGTTGTCAGTTGCCGCATCGGGGGTGTAAGGAATGGCTTTAGCACTAACTTCAACAGCAACTCCCATCGCACTCAGAGTTTCGCTGAGATAGCGGGCGATCGCATCAGGACGGCCTTGGCGAGCTAATGTCTCGTTCGGTACCAGCAAAGCTGAGCCAGGACTCACCGAACGCTGACTGGGCTTAGTGGTTGTGGCTGTAGGGGTAGCGGTGATCCGAGTTGCGGGACGATTGGCAGTTGTGGTTCTAGTGGTTGTCGCCTTGGAAGACGGCTGACGCAGATAAAAGCTTGATAGATCAGGCGGAGGGGGTTGCAGTTGACGAACTTGTTCGAGATGGCGATCGAGCTGATTGAGATAAATGGGTTCGCTCCAGGCCGGACGAGTGCTGCCAAACCCACGACCATAAACCCAAATTTGGTAAGTGGGGTATGGCTCAGGTGGCAGCAATGTGGCTAGGTCTGCCTGAGCGAGCGCTTCGACGAGTCGGCTGACAACAATTGCGGCATCTGGGCACTGTTGCCCTTCGCACAGCAAATGCAAAAGGTTGCCCCGAAACCGCACCTGTATTTGGGTCGCTTGGAGACTAATTGCGCGGGAAACCCACTGTTCTAATACTGATTGACGACCTGCCATGCCCCGTTCATCGACATTTAACATCAAAGCTCAACCCGTTTGCTCGACTTAAGTAGGCAACCTTGCCCCTTACGAATAGCACACCCAGTTGGGTTTCAGCATTGTGCATTCACCCCAATCTTTGACAGAAACCGTAAAAGTTAGCGTTTGCTGAAAAAATCACCCAGACAGCCAGCGATCGCGGGTGAAAACGCTATACTGACGACACTATCTCATACGCATCGATCTTCTTAGTGTCAGGTTAGCCATGATTTTTTATCGGCTAAGACGATTTCTAAGACGATCACCAGAGCTACTTAGTCCTCTGATTTGGTGGTTGCCTGTCTTGAGAAAAAGGCAATTTGGACGCAGCGTACCACAGCTGTTGCTCCACCTCAACCCAACGTGAGGCTACGATCCCTACTCAGTTTGTTGCGCCACCTTATGTCACCCTCCACTTCCCGTCGGCCTGAACCCAGTTGGATTGATATAGCACCAGAACTCATGCTCAGCTTGGCAACAGGGCCGCTACTGCTGGCTGTGTTAGGCACCAAGGCGATGACACAATTGATCCAAGAAGTTGGGCAGATGAGTGAAGAAGTATTCCGGGGCGATCGCTTACCCACTCTAAATGTCTCAATCAGCCAACCATCACCGTCAAATCAGGTAGAGTGACCTCAGTTTAGGTATAATTTAGAACCATTTTTAATTTGCAGTCGCGATCGAGACGCTGCAAAACATGATCTCAATCTCGCTAGATTGCAAGGCAACCTGAAACTTATACTTAAGTTTTGGTAAGGCCAACGTTTACAGGGCAGATATTAGCAGTCGATTTGGCTGTAATCGCCCTAAATTAGGACTTTAACCCATAAAATTGTTGAGTATTTTCTTCGCTGGGCTGGAACAGACTCTATGAGTTCAACATTCCATTCGTCAGAGGATGCCGTTAGCTCTGTTGCCATGCCGGAACTAGAGGCATCACAACCAATGGCTATGACTGCACCGTCAGATCTGTTTCTGCAATCCAAAACCTCCTCACCACTACGAGGCAGGCTCAAAGTTATTGAAGACTTGTGGGAGTCAGTACTCCAGCAAGAGTGTGGTCAGGAACTAGTCGATCTGCTCAACCAACTGCGAGCAACCTCCTCTCCTGAAGGCCAAGTTGCCAACTCGCTAGAGCCAGAAGTGTTACGAGTGATCGAAAAGCTCGACCTCAACGAAGCAATTCGAGCTGCACGAGCGTTTGCGCTTTATTTTCAACTCATTAATATTGTTGAGCAGCACTACGAACAGCGGGGTCAACAGCAGCAATATCGAGCCACCTATGATGAACCGGGTGCTAACGGCGATCGCACTCCCTCAGTCATCGGTGATGCTGCTGAAGGCGAGCTGATCGAAGATGAAGCTTTAGCGCAGAATCCAGGTTTGCATGCCAACTTCTTAGAAAAGAGCTTGCAAGGCAGCCCAGGATCTCGGCGAGATTTAGGCACCTTTCACGGGCTGTTTCCGCGCCTACGAGATTTGAATGTTCCGCCCCAACACATTCAAAGGCTGATCGATCAGTTGGATGTACGGTTGGTATTTACGGCGCACCCCACCGAAATTGTCCGGCACACGATCCGCGACAAACAACGGCGAATTGCCAAGATTCTGCGGCAACTCGATCAAATTGAAGAAGGGCCAAACCCAACAAACCTAGTTTCTGCTTGGGAAGCGGAAGCCCTCCGGGAACAATTGACCGAAGAGATCCGCTTGTGGTGGCGCACCGATGAGTTGCATCAGTTCAAACCTACCGTCTTGGATGAAGTCGATTACACGCTCCACTACTTCCAAGAAGTGTTGTTTGATGCAATTCCTCAGCTATATCAGCGCTTCGAGCGGGCTTTGCAGACCTCTTTTCCCCGGATGCGCCCGCCCCGGCATAACTTCTGTAAGTTTGGCTCTTGGGTAGGGTCTGACCGTGACGGTAACCCGTCAGTCACACCGCAAATCACCTGGCAGACGGCTTGCTACCAACGAAATTTAGTCCTCGAAAAATACATGCAGTCGGTGCGGCAACTGACGAGTCTGTTGAGCTTGTCACTGCACTGGAGCGATGTCTTACCCGATTTGCTGGAGTCCCTAGAGCAAGATCAGGTGCAAATGCCAGAGGTGTACGATCGCCTCGCCATTCGTTACCGTCAAGAGCCGTATCGCCTCAAGCTTGCCTACGTATTGCAGCGCTTAGAAAATACCCAAGCTCGCAACAATCGCCTGCAAGTAGGTGACTATCTCCAGCACGAAATTTTAGAGAACCAACCTACCAACGTTTATCACTCTGGTTCTGAGTTTTTGAACGAGTTGCAATTAATCCAGCGCAACCTGACTGCCACCGGTCTCAGTTGCCGTGAACTCGATAAGCTGATTTGCCAAGTTGAGATTTACGGCTTTAATTTGGCTTATCTCGACATTCGCCAAGAAAGTTCTCGCCATTCTGATGTGTTGAATGAGGTTGCAGAATATTTGCAAATTCTGCCCAAGCCTTATAACGAAATGTCAGAAGAGGAGCGATCGCGCTGGTTGATCAGCGAATTGCAGACTCGCCGCCCCCTCATTCCGGCAGAGTTGCCTTTCTCGGAAAAGACACGGGAAATGATCGAAACTCTGCGAGTGGTACGCAAGTTGCAGCAGGAGTTTGGCCCCGAAATTTGCCAAACCTACATCATTAGCATGAGCCATGATGTGAGTGACTTGCTAGAAGTATTGCTGCTCGCCAAAGAAGCTGGACTGTATGACCCAGCAACAGGCACAGGCACTCTCAGTGTTGTACCTCTGTTTGAAACAGTCGAGGATCTCAAGCAAGCCCCGTCGGTGATGCTGAATTTGTTTGAGCTACCGCTTTACCGAGCGATGTTGGCAGGAGGCTATGCAGCAGCAGAGGCCGATCCAGAGCAACCCTGCTTGCAAGAAGTGATGTTGGGCTACTCTGACAGCAATAAAGATTCTGGCTTCCTCAGCAGCAACTGGGAAATTCATAAAGCTCAACAAGCCTTGCAAAAAATTGCCGAAACCTATGGTGTTGAGCTGCGGATCTTCCATGGTCGCGGTGGGTCGGTGGGTCGCGGTGGTGGCCCTGCTTACGAGGCAATCTTGGCGCAACCCGGTCGTAGCGTGAATGGACGCATCAAGATCACAGAGCAAGGCGAGGTGCTGGCTTCCAAGTATTCTCTGCCAGAACTCGCTCTCTATAACTTAGAGACGGTCGCTACAGCAGTGATTCAGACGAGCTTGCTGCGAAATGGGTTTGATGACATTCAGCCCTGGAATGAAATCATGGAAGACTTGGCAGCGCGATCGCGGGCGCATTACCGAGCCTTGATCTATGAGCAGCCAGACTTTGTCGATTTCTTCCACCAAGTGACGCCAATTGAAGAAATCAGCCAACTGCAAATTAGCTCACGCCCTGCTCGGCGAGGCGGTAAAAAAGATCTAGGCAGTTTGCGGGCAATTCCTTGGGTGTTTAGTTGGACTCAAAGCCGCTTCTTGGTGCCGTCTTGGTATGGGGTGGGCACAGCGTTGCAACAGTTTATCCAAGAAGAACCCGAAGAACACCTGAAACTGCTGCGCTATTTCTACTACAAGTGGCCTTTCTTCAAAATGGTGATTTCCAAGGTGGAAATGACCTTATCGAAGGTGGATCTACAAATTGCCCACCATTATGTGCAGGAACTCTCGCATCCTGAAGACCGCGATCGCTGTGAAGCTTTGTATCAACAGATCTCCAGCGAATATCATTTGACCCGCGACATGGTGTTGATGATTACCAGCCACAAGCGCTTGCTAGATGGCGACCCCGATCTCCAGCGATCGGTGCAGTTACGCAATGGCACGATTGTCCCGTTAGGGTTTTTACAGGTGTCGCTGCTCAAACGACTGCGGCAACATCGTACCAGCGCTACAACGGCAATTATTCGGTCACGATATAGTAAAGGCGAACTCCTGCGAGGAGCTTTGCTGACCATCAATGGTATTGCTGCGGGTATGCGGAATACAGGTTGACGAGGAAACTCGCGTAAAATGAGACCAAGGCTGGAAGCTGGCTCAGCCGCTGCGATCGCAAGGTGGGTTTGTGTGAGGTAGAGAATACAACTCTCTGACCTGACCTGTCCCTCAATAGCTTTGTCGTAGGTCTCTGATGACTGCACACCGAACCCTCATCTGTACGTTCACAGCGATCGCCTCTGGGCTATTGGGTGCTTATGCAGGCAATCAATTGAGTGCGATCGCTCAACGTCAGGTGTGTGAAGCTCAAACCTCAGGAATCACCACCCCTTGTAAACTCAGATTTGCCACTAAAACTGCTTGGGATAGCAGCTTTGCCGGGTTTTCAGTTGGCGCGATTTTAGGGGTTTTTGTCGCCAGGTTAGCCACTCAAACAACAAATCGGAGCCACACAACCTCGACCTTCATCCCAACTAACCTTGACGAGCCGGAGTTATTGCGATCGCCTATAGTTAGCTCGTCACCTGCTTTAGAACTGACTGGCTTGCAAACAGAGGTTTTGTACTGCTTGTTGGTGTTGTTAGCAGCCCAGTCTGATCAGTCTGATGCCGAGTCGACGCCAACGCAGTCTAAAAACACGGCTCAGTACTTGCCACAATTTCGGGTGTGGGCTGAAACGATGGCCCAGTCTCAATCTCCCACCTACGATGTTACAAAATTGCCCGATGCTCAGGATTTGACGGTTAACGAAGCTCGGCAACTTTTGATCTCCGCTGGCTTTTCGACTCAGGCCGTTGATCAAGCTTGGCAAATTCTCCGGGCTGCCGGGTCAACTTCCTCAACCTAATCCTGCTTTTTCTTACCGCCAAAACAAAATCCTCTCTTCCCGCCAAAGTTTGTAAAATTCTAAAGAGGAGCTGAGGGATAGAGATTGATGCTGTTTGTGCCATTAAAAACTTGGAAAACGTTTCTTTGGCAAGCGTTGAGTTTGCTGTTGGTGTTGCTATTAGCTTGGGTTTGGGTGCTGTTAGGAGCAGGGCCAGCTTTGGCTGAAGTCGATACAGTCAACTACAACAATGCGAACTTAGTAGAGCAAGATTTTTCTAACGCTGACCTTGAAGGAAAAGCCTTTGTCGCTGCCGAAATGCGCGGGATCAATTTGCAGAGTGCGAACTTAAAAAATGCAATTTTAACTAAAGGGGTACTGCTAAACGCCAACCTCGCAGGTGCTGATCTAAGTGGAGCGTTGGTCGATCGCGTCTTTTTAGTCGGTGCGAACTTGAGCAATGCTGTCTTAGAAGGGGCGACCATGACCCGGACAAGTTTTGAAGAAGTCAATGTTTCCGGGGCTGATTTCACCGATGCTATTCTCGATCGCTATGAAATTGCTCAACTCTGCAAGCGGGCTGATGGCGTGAATCCAACCACAGGTGTAGCCACACGCGATAGCTTAGGATGTCGCTAAAGTGCGGTTGCTATAGCGGGTCAATGGTTCCCAGTTCTGCACAGCTTCGAGTAAGGACTGGTAACCAGCGACATTGGGGTGCAAACCATCATCACAAAGCCGCGATCGCCACCAATCTTCGCCTTGGTCTAGCCAAGTTTGCAAAATATCAAGGTAAGGAATCTGTCGAGCTGCACAAGCAAGCCGAGTTGCTTCTTTGTAGCGGATCTGATCCGCATGGTTGTAGTAGAAGCAATCTAAGAAGGGCATTTTGGCTTCATCTACAGGCACCATGCCAACAAACAGCACAGGACAAAGCTGCTGGGCCTGATCTAGTAAGCTGCTAATTTCTGCTTGAAAGACATCAAAATCTGTGAAGTTGCGTCCATCCGGTCGAGCGAGACGGGCTGAGTCGTTGACTCCAATCGACAAAATAATCAGGTCAGGCACCCGGTTGCGCAATTCCCCCCGGTGACGAAATTCGTTGTCGAGCCGCTGAGCTACTTGACGCACACCGTCACCCCGAACACCCAAATTGTAGAGTACAGGCCCAGGCGCTTCGGGTCGCATCCAATCTCGCCGCAAGCGCTCAACCCATCCCCCACCGACTGGGTCACCAAATCCGTAAACGAGGCTGTCTCCCAACGCAACGATCTTGAGGGGGTGCGTCAGAATCCGACGCGATCGCAAATTTGGGGCTTCAATCGTTTGCATGCGACAACTTGAATGCTGGCTCAGACTTTAACATTCAAACAGAAACTTTTCAAATCTTGATACATCTATAGGGATAGAAATATTTCGGCTTAGATGGGATTGATCTAGATTGCGATCGCAGGTCTCTCAGCCGTTTCAAAGACACCTGATAGACTAGAAGATGCCATTGTCAACGAAAGGATTCTATGCACAAGCGTTCTGCTTTGGACACTAGCCAAGTTATGCGTCGCGCTGAAGATTTGATCGGTGCGGCTTCCAATCGCTACCGCATCACAGTCCAAGTGGCAAATCGGGCAAAACGCCGTCGGTTTGAAGATTTTGATACGATTGATGACCCCAAAATGAAACCCGTGCTGCGGGCGATCATTGAAATGTCGGATGAATTAACCCAACCCGAAATCATTGGCGAGTGAATAGATTAAGCCGGATCTGGAAGTTAGTGATCACAGCCCTGACTGTAGCGGGGCTGACGGTCTTTTTGGCGTTGGGTAGCTGGGAGCCAGGGCAGTGGTTGAACCCAGCTCCAGCTTTGTCACAGCGCCCAATCAGACCGCAGGATGTTTGGCAGCAAGTTTACCAACGCTTACCTGACTTACCTCAAGAAAACCAGTATGTCAGTCGAGAAACGGGAAAAGTTGCTGCCGATAACACGCTTGTGAGTCGCCTGATTCGCTATCACTTGTATGTGAAAGGGCGACCCCCGCAATACCGCCTAGATTGGAAGCTGACGCTGGCAGATTATTTGGGCGTGAATAACTTGATGGAGGACTCGCGTTATCCAGGTTATGACACGCTCAAGAGCAACCCTTTAGAGGGCGATCGCGCAGCTATCAATCGGTTGAACCGGGCGCAACGAGATGCCTTAGTCCAAGTATTGGTGGATCAGTTTAACGGCAACGCACCTACGCAGCCCGCCGCTTCCACTACGCCATCCCGATCGCCTGCTCAGTCTGGTTCGCCTGGGAATACTCGCCCTCGCTCCAGTAGCCCAGTTTTGCGATCGCCTCAACCGGGTGATGCTCAATTACTATTACCCTAGCGTTGCTTATAGGGGAGATAATACTTTGTCTTCCCTTCTAAATTGCCTAATAATCTGGCTTTTACGCCTTTTTTCTTGCCATTAAAACAGTAGATTTAAATTTATAAAAAGGTCTATAGCAGCTTTTATAAACTTCTAATGATCTTTTAAGGATTTGAGAGAATTACGGTAGTCTTGAGCTGGGACTGAGGTATAGAAAAGATCAAGCAATTTATAGAACTTGAATCTTATGGCCTCAGCTAGTTCCGCTGGCGATAACAGCAATCTCATACGTTCAACACTTGAATGGATCGCTGATGCCGGAATCAACGGTTTGGGAGTTTTACCATCTGCGGAGGCCGTTGCGGTAGATCACTTGAGCAAAGCCGCTAACCCTGAAGGTGCGATTGATTCAGTGATTACCTGGAGAACTACATATGCTGCTGGAACAGGTTTTGTGACTGGGTTAGGTGGCATTGCCGCAATGCCAATTACTATTCCCGCAGGTTTAGCCGCATCTTACGCTCTGGGAGCTAATACTGCTGCGGCAGTGGGTCATCTCCGTGGATATGATGTTCATTCCGAACAGGTAAGAACAATGGTTCTGTTATGCCTCATGGGCGAAGCAGGAGAGGAGATTCTTAAAGCCGCAGGTATCACGATCGGTACGAAATTATGCCAAAACTTGATTAAGCAGATACCCGGTAAGGTTCTGATTGAAATCAATAAGAAAATCGGTTTCCGACTCGTTACAAAGGCTGGTGAGAAGGGCGTAATTAACCTTATGAAAATGGTGCCTTTAGTCGGAGGCGTTGTTGGAGGCACGTTTGATGGCCTGTTTGTAAATGGTTGTGGGAAGACAGCAAAAAAAGTTTTTGGTTAACTGCTAAATCCCTAGAGAGTTGTTGAAACGTTGGAGCAGGTCTTGGAGTTTCATCAACTCTTTCGTTGATCAATTTGCTTGATGTATTGCATAAAAGATTGATTCTATGGAGCGCTTAGTCAAAAGTGGAGCAGGTTGGCGGTTAGGTTGGGATCCTAATGCCGTTGAGTTTAAAGCACTTGTGGGTGGTGAAGACTGGGCGATCGAGTTGACCGAAGCAGAGCTAAATGATTTTTGTCGGCTGACTCAGCAACTTGCAGAAACCATGCGGGCGATCGCAAGTGAGCTGATGGACGAAGAGAAGATTAGCTGTGAAGCCGAGAGTGATCTGTTGTGGTTAGAAGCAGAAGGCTATCCACACGCTCATAGCTTGCATTTGATCGTACAAACCGGGCGCTGCTGTGAAGGTCACTGGTCTGCCGCTGCTGTGCCGGAGTTACTGCAAGCCCTACAAATTCTCAAAGTTTTCTAGATTTTTGTGTGAAATTAGAAAGGTATGCTATAGTTGTAAAGCACATCGGGGCGTAGCGCAGCTTGGTAGCGCACTACTTTGGGGTAGTAGGGGTCGTGGGTTCAAATCCCGCCGCTCCGATTTAAAAAGACCTTCTCAAACTGAGAGGGTTTTTTGTTTTAAATAGACTTGCGATCGCTGTTGAATAGGATTAGGGATCACAGTTTTATCGCAAAGTTAGAAAATCAGAGAGGAATACTTGGCTTGCTTTAAAGGTACTTAATGATGCAGCTCTAAAGTGACCGTGAAACCAAGGTAAATGTGTTCTTTATTACAAAAAAATTGCTGTGTCATATCGGAAACTACGCGATTATGCTCGTTAAAATTCAGCTAGTTTCACGAGTCAAAAATAGGACTGTGTAATGCACAATATTAGGGTGTTCAAGGCTTCATGCAAACTTCATAAAAAGCAATGACAGTGGCTGAATTTCACGGCTTAGCTGAGAATGGAAAACGAATCTTAGTGATTGAAGACAACGAGATGCACTGTCTGATCACCCAGGATTGCCTAGAGTCAGAGGGCTATAGGGTAATGAGTCTATTTAGTGGTTTGTACTTCTGGCAAGCTTTAGCCGACTTTCAGCCTGATCTAGTGCTGCTCGACCTCAAGCTACCTGGTGTAGATGGTTTTACATTATTAGAACAGCTGCGAACCTCAGCTTGGTCAGCGCTTCCGGTCGTTGTAATATCGGCCTATGCCTTCCAGAAAGAAAAGCAAAGAGCCTTGAATCTAGGTGCTCAAGTTTACTTAACCAAGCCGCTTCGTTTGGAGATGCTCTTACAAGTTGTGGGAAAGTTTAGCGCTTGTAACTTAGCTACTCGTCCTGCTGTGATGAATTGTTTTGCTCATTAATAAACGCCTCAACTATCTGATTCATCTGTAAATAGCGAGTCGCGATCGTTTCTGAAATCTGATTAAAATTTGCCGTTAGCTCATCTAACTTTTGAGATAGGCTCATAAAATTTTGCAACTCATTGCCTAGGTCATTCTGAGCGGCTAGATAAGCAGTCTTAAATTCCTCTGGAGTCATATTAGTAGTCATGAATGTAGCTGCTGTTGGGAAGAAGACGAAAGATTGGTAAGTACTGCTCTCAGGAGTGAAAAGCCCCCAGAAGTTCGTGAGTCATCGGCAACCGTGAGTGGCTAACTGAGACATCTGGTGTAACTCAATTCTTGCCCTAAAAAGCTCAAATCCACATCGCCAAATGACTCAACCTCTATCAGCGATTGGGCCTAAACAGCCAAGACAGGAAGTGCCTAATTGCCTAGGCTAGAAGTTGAGAAAAGGCATAAAAAAACCTCCACATTACTCTCAAGAGAGTGTGAAGGTTTTTAGTCTGAAAAGTTAGTTCAAACGGATCTTAAGAAGTAGTCGCCTATTGAGCAGTCACATAAACTTGACGCTCAGCACTGGTTTGACCGTCGGGTTCGATGCTGGACCCCTCGATGAAAGAGCGTAGCATCCAAGCCATCTCTTCGTGCTGTTCCATTAAGCCAGTGAGGAAATCTGCTGTGCCTTCATCATGGAATTGTTCAGAACACTGGTCAATATGATCGCGAAGATTGCGGATCACTTGCTCATGGTCAACAACTAGGTTAGAAACCATCATTTCGGCATTGGGGATATCGCCTTCGTGCTCTTTGATAGAGGCATGTTCAAGGAAGCCTTGAGCAGTACCAACTGGATAACCACCTAAGGTTCTGACTCGCTCAGCGATCGCATCAATGTTTTCGGTCAATGCTTGATAGTGTTCTTCCCACAACTCATGTAACGAGCGGAATTGAGGCCCAACTACATCCCAATGATATTTTTTGGTTTTAATCAATAAGAGGTAAGCATCAGACAAGTCTCGATTAAGTAGCCCAATGACACCATGACGTTGTTCTTCGGTTAAACCAATATTTAACTTTCGCATTGCTATTTTTAAACTCCACGCGTTGGCTCTATATCTAATTCACCAAATTCAGCCGATTCAGACATCGGTCAAATGAGAGATTAGGTAACGAAAAAGGATTCTAGAGCTTGGTGGATGTGGAAACCGGACTGACCTTAGCTCGGTACAAAAGTTTCTCTCCTTGGCGGTAACCCGGATAGCGAACTCGAACGCGATCGCCTGGTTGAGCTGTGCCATCCATTAACTGATGCTGAGTCGGGTCGTAAGGAAGTTCGGCATTCACCACAGCCGTCGGTTCAACGCCCCACTGTTGTAGAAGCTGCTCAAAGGGCTGGGTCAGACGGAGTAGCGTGGCAACCGTAACTTTGGTATCAGGTTGTTGGGCAGCATGGGCGGCGGCGGGCCAAAAGGTTAACCAAGATTCGATCGCTTGTAGGGTTGTTTGTTGAAATTCTTGCCAGAGTTGTTCGCGTTGCTCAGCTAGTTGAGTTTGCGATCGCTGATATTCCACCTTAAGAGCTGCCAACTCAGCCGTTAGAGAGAGTGCCGCGCTGGTAGTGGATGCTTCAGGGTTGCAAGTGTTGAGTAAATCAGCCAAAGAAACTTCCAAAGCCTGAGCCAGTTTGCGCAGAGATTCTACCCGCATTTGATCAATGTGGCCTTGCCGAAGTTGCCTCACCTGCCACTCGGAAACACCTGCTTTACGGCTCAGCCCTTTAAAACTAGAAATGCCCACCCGCTGCATCATGGTCTGCAAGAGGTGGGCGGTATGAGAGGGTTCAACAACGGTCATAGCAATTGCGATCGCGACCTTCTTATCTTATTGGTCGAGTAAGCTTCTCAGCATCCAAGCCGTTTTTTCGTGAATTTGCATCCGCTGGGTCAACAGGTCGGCAGTGGGTTGGTCGTTAGCCCGTTCGGTTGCTGGGAATACAGAGCGAGCCGTGCGTACAACTGCCTCTTGCCCTTCTACTAGTAAGCGAATCATGTCAGTTGCTGCGGGGACACCAGCCGTTTCTGGAATCGAGCTGAGCTGTACAAACTCGCTGTAAGTACCGGGAGCCGGAAAGCCCAGAGCCCGGATGCGTTCGGCAATCAGGTCAACTGCCAGTGCTAACTCATTGTATTGTTGCTCAAACATCAAGTGCAGGGTTTGGAACATTGGCCCTGTGACGTTCCAGTGGAAGTTGTGAGTTTTAAGGTAAAGCGTGTAGGTGTCAGCTAGTAAGCGCGATAGCCCATCGACGATTTCTTTGCGGTCTTGTTCGTTGATGCCAATGTTGATTGGGAAACTTTGGGCTTGAGTTTGCATAACGACTCCTTTTAAGGGTCAAAGCTGTAGTGGTAGAAAAATAGGACTGCCACTTGCTCTAAATTATGGCAGAGCAGTAATAGCGCCCCGATGACGGGGAAAGCCGTGAAAAGTTAGATGTGATAACGGCTGTAGTTAACAAGTGCTCTTAAGCAAGGTGCATTTTTAAAACAGATCTCGGAGCACGACGCACGCGGCAACGGATCGTTTCGTGACCTAGACGGCTGCAAGCTTCAAACCGATGACAGCCGGAAAACCCGTAAAATTCGCCTTCGACCTCTAAAACGTCAATAGGTTCTCGCAAACCTTCTGCCTGGATCGATTCCATCAACGCGGCAACTTTTGCTTGATCGTTCTGACGAAATAAAGGACGACGAATTTTTTGAATTGGAATTTCTTCAATTCTGCTCATGATTGGGTCTGCCTCGTCTTGCAGCTACTCTTAAATCATACTCATTACGACTACGAGTTGCAACTTTTTGGGCAAGTAAGTTTTGTCTGCTTCTAGGTACGTTAAGATCGCCTACGTTTTGACTGGTTTTGGAACAAAAGTCGCGTATTGTCTTCAAAGAAGTTTTGTCGTGAATCAACAACCTGTGGATAAGCAGCTTCACCAACTTAAAAGCCGTGGCAGACAACAGAATAGAAACCTGCTTAAAGTCCAACCGCAATGGTTCTGGCAGATGTCGAAGATGGCACTGGCAGCAAGTTGTTGGCTCACACTGGGTGCTCAAGCGGGATTGACAGCTTCCCCTGACCGAGAACTCAATGTTGGGGTCGTGCAGCGATTTGGTGCTAAGCCCACTGAACAGCTCACAATACAAGCCACTCCGGGCGATCGCTTAACCTTACGCTTTGAGACAGCAGGGCAACCTCAAACGGTCAGTGCCACCACTGTCAAGATGGATGTGGTGATGCAACCGCTGCCAGAAGCGCAGGTAAGTGAACGGGTGGTGTTGAGCAACCATCGCAGCTTTGAAAGTGCTGAAGATAGTGCCGAAAAGTGGCGATCGCAGGGTATTGAAGTTGAGATTGCCCAGCCCGAACGTTGGCAAGTGTGGGCGAAGCGAGAGGTTTACAACACCCCACTATTGCGGCGATTGTTGTTAGATAGTTTGCAGACGCAGGGCAACGATACCGTCTATATCGATACACAAGTGTTGTCTGCGGTGCCCAAAGCTTCTTGGGTCGTGAATGGTTATCGCTACACCCGCGACCAGTTGCAGTTGAGTGCAGACAATAATCTAATTCAAGTCACGCAAAGCCAGAAAAAGATTTCTAAGAAAGGGGTAGAACCAGACGAAAAAACGTCCCAAGTGACTCGGCTGTACGCAGGCACCCTACGACTGCAACCCAACGCCTATGGTACTTACACCCTCGTTAACCAAGTACCAATCGAAACTTATTTGCGAGGGGTCGTGCCTCATGAAATTGGAGCAGGCGCGCCTCAACCGGCGATCGAAGCTCAAGCAATTTTGGCACGCACCTATGCATTACGAAATTTGCGGCGGTTTGCGATCGATAACTATGAGTTGTGTGCTGACACACAATGCCAAGTCTACTGGGGTCTGAACGGAACGGTGCCAGAGGCAGATCGGGCGATCGCAGCTACTCGTGGACAAGTGCTCACCTATCAAAATGAGTTAATTGATGCCCTGTACTCTTCAACCACAGGCGGCGTTACGGCTCCCTTTAATGATGTCTGGAATGGCCCAACCCGCCCCTATCTTCGGGCAGTGGTCGATTCTGTCAGCAACCTTTGGGACTTGTCGCAGCGAAGCTTAGCGGATGAACAAAATTTCCGCGCCTTTATTACTCAGCGCCAGGGGTTTAACGAAGAAGGTTGGAATATGTTCCGCTGGCGTGAAGAAAGTAGCTTGACGCAAATTACCCAAGATTTGCAGAAATATTTGCGGGGTAACAAACATCCCCTCGCTAACTTTACGACGGTTCAGCAGGTGCAAGTTACGCAGCGATCGCCTGCCGGACGAGTACAAAAAATGCTCGTACAAACTGACCTCGGCCCGATTGAGTTAGAGAAAGATGATATTCTCAATGCTTTTTATGCCCCCAACAGCACGCTCTTTTACCTCGACCCGATGTATGGGCCTAATAAAGCTTTAAAGGGCTATGCCTTTGTCGGTGGTGGCTTGGGGCATGGGGTTGGGCTGAGCCAAACTGGATCGTATCGCCTGGGTAAATTAGGCTGGACGAGCCAGAAAATTCTTGAGTTTTACTATCCTGGCACCCAGCTCCAAACGATCAATGACACGCTGACATTTTGGCGCAATCCCAATCAGGCGGGTGCAACTCAAAGCTAGCTCTCAAAACTAAAGCAGGAGTGCTGATGGACTCCTGCCTGAAAATTCTATGAAGAGAGATCAAGAAATTTCTGAATTAACAAGATGAAGGGGAAGCTTGGTTGAGAGACAGAGAGGATGCAGCATTGAGGCTCACCCTCTGTCTCTACGAACGAATTTCTTAGTACAGCTCTTCTTCTTGATGAGTCAAGATGGTGCAGTCAGAGGTGGGGTAAGCCACGCAGGTCAGCACGAAACCAGCTTCAATTTGGTCATCATCTAAGAAAGACTGGTCGCTTTGATCGATGGTGCCTGCGGTGATTTTACCAGCACAGGTGGAGCAAGCACCGGCGCGGCAGGAGTAAGGAAGGTCAATGCCTTGCTCTTCAGCAGCGTCAAGAATGTACTCATCATCGGGAACTTCGATGGTGGTGTTCAGCCCTTCAGCCTCGTTGATTAAAGTAACCTTGTAGGTTGCCATGCTGTAGTCCTCTCG
>CBIHQL010000030.1:0-16277 GCA_966211855.1 uncultured bacterium | reverse complement strand
ACCAAAAAACGTTGAGATGCGATTTTTAGTTCGATCGATAAATTGATCAGGAACAACTAAATCTAAAGGCTTTATCTCTGCTTTTAAAGAGCCCACTGCTGAGGCAGAAATTAAGTATTCTACCCCTAAGCTTTTCATAGCATAGATATTAGCTCGAAAGGGTAGTTCTGAAGGTAGAAGGTGATGATGCCGCCCATGACGTGCTAGGAATGCCACTTGAGTACCCTCTAAAGTACCAACGATTAAGGCATCAGAAGGAGCACCAAAGGGGGTCTCGATTTTCACCTCTTCTACATCTTTTAAGGCATCCATCTTATACAAACCACTGCCACCGATGATGCCAATCCTTGCCTGAGTCATGTCCTTTCTCTCCCTGGCTGAGCAGCAATGCCACGTTATTCTACCGAGAAGAGGAACTCAGAATTATAAAGTTAGGTATAAGAGTCAGGGTAATTCCATAATTAGAGCCTATATCTTTGTAAAAGCCCATGCAATTGACTTATTGATGGTTCGAGACTTGCTAGTCCAAGACTTATTATCAAGATACTTTTCACAAAAACTCAGAACCTCCCGTTGAGTTCCGTAGAAATGCAGTTGTTTCAGGTTGGGGGTAAAGAATAGTTTGAATGTGCAACTCTGTAATCCAGTTGCGATGGCAAAAGCTTAAAAAGTATTGCAATTTCTTACGTTTTAGAGCTTGAGTTAAGCGCCTTCCGCTTCTGCCGATCGCACATATTTAGTCTTCAGCTTTGCCCCTGACTTATCGCTCACTCCAGACTGTCTCCCTAGAAGTCGCGATCGGTCGCAGCACTCTCTGATTGCTCTGAATATGACTAAATCTGGCGTACTTTAGGTTACTTGATCTACCACCTGAACTTCGTCATGCACACCACAGCCGCCAACGAACTTAAGAGCGAAAGCCTACAACTGTTGCGAGAGTATCAAAAGAACCCTTCCGCGCAGATTCGCAACCAACTCGTTCAACTCAATTTGGGTCTGGTTCGCCGGGAAGCGCATCACTGGATCAACCAGTGCACCGAAAGCTACGAAGATTTGCTCCAGGTTGGGAGTATCGGTTTAATTCGGGCGATCGAGCGTTTTGATATGTCGAAAGGGCATGCATTTAGCTCGTTTGCCATCCCCTATATTCGGGGTGAAATTCAGCACTATCTCCGCGATCGCGGTTCTTCTGTTCGCATTCCTCGACGTTGGCAAGCGCTCCAAAGACAAGCAGCTTGGGCAATGCAGACTTTGCAAACCGAGCTCAATCGTCAACCCACGGATGCTGAAGTGGCTGGTGCTCTCGAAATTCCAGTGACCGAATGGCGCGAAATCAAACTGGCTTTACAAAACCGGGCTCCCCTCAGCCTTGATGCTCCAGTTCGGGATGAAGATGACGGCTCGGCTTCTCTTGGTGACTTGGTGCCTGACAGCCGCTACCGCAGTTTTCAACTCGCCCAAGAAGACCAAATCCGCTTACAACAGGCTTTGTTGCAGCTTGAGCATCGCACTCGCGAAATTCTTGAATTTGTCTTTTTACATGATTTGACTCAAAAAGAAACCGCTGAGCGTCTAGGCATTAGCGCCGTTACAGTCTCTCGCCGAGTTAAAAAAGGGCTGTATCTTCTGAAGCAATCGATGGGTACTCCCGAAAACGAGTAAGAGCCTTCTCTAGTTGAAGGTTCAACGCTCAGAACATTAATTCTGCACCCATATTTCTGAACTCTAAACCTTCACACATCTCTTCATCACTTGTGTGGAGGTTTCTGCGTTATTGACACACGAAAGTTAAACATAGAGGTCACTTTCCTAGCTTGCAAAGTTGAGGTCAAAAGAGGACTTTTGATAGTGATCGCGATCGCAATCAATTTGACTTGCTTTTCGCCAAAACTTTTTTGTTTTCCACTAGGCTTGCTATTAACTTCGTAGCAAGTTAGTAACACAAAACTGTAAAACTAAGGCTATTCTGGAATAAAGCTTTTGGGGACTGGCAATGCGTCAACTAAAATCTATTGCATTTACCGGGATGCTTGCGCTTTTGATGGGTGGTTGTGCAAGCGGTGATGAAGAAGTCGTTGTTTCACCATCGCCGTCTCCTGAGGTCTCTCCATCGCCAGCAGCGACCACTCCCCCACAAGCACAGCCTTTCGGGGCTCAAAAGCCGCCTGTCGTTGCTCAAAAGCCTAGAGTTGCAGCTCCGGCTCTCATCCAACCAACCAATGCTGATGCCCGTACCCAGCAGGTAAGTCAAGGCCGACAAGACCCCTTCGCATTGTTGCCGCTTCCTCTGGTGCCAGTACCACCACCGCCCGGTAGCCAACCGCCCGCACCTCAACCTGTTCCTCAAGTTCGCTCTGTACCTACCACAACCGGGACAACCGGGACAACCGGAGCTAGAACTGGTGGGGGGGCTGGAGCTACTGCAGGTCGGCGTCCAAACACGGCAGCGGGAGGCTCTGGGGTAGCGGGTCGTCCTAATGCCACAGCAGGTCGTCCAAATACTACAGGTCGTCCTGGAGCTACCGTAGCGGGTCAAGCGGGTTCACCAGCAGCAATTCGTCCTGGTAGGCTAGTTCAACCAACAGTGCCCTCCATTGCCGCGCTCCCTCCGCTACCACAGCCAACCCTGGCGCAGTCGGTAGAAGTTTCGGGAGTGATTCAAGTAGGTAATGAGGCTCGCGCTATTGTGAAAGCACCGAATGAAGCAACGAGCCGATATGTTACAGCAGGTCAGCGGTTGTCTAACGGTCAGATCTTGGTGAAGCGGATTGAAATGAATAGTGGCTCGGAGCCTGTAGTCGTGCTAGAGCAATACGGCATTGAAGTGGGTAAGCGCGTCGGTGACAAGCCTGCTCAACCTGCTGGCGGTAACCCCACAGCCTAATGCAGGATCGGTTCAGCCCTCAATCTCGAAAATCTAAATTCTAGGCGATCGCTAACAGGTGGAACTTAATCGCTCCAGTCTCTTTGGCGATCGCTCTATATTGATTGCTCAATAAAGTTGATCAATAAAAATTTGCAGCCGTTTCTAGATGAGAGCGTTAGAGTTGAAAGAGATTTTCATTGCTGCTGCCTGCTGAGTTGGTTGCTATGGCTCACTCTCCTGCTGCGTCTGCTGGTCAGTTTTCGTTTGATGCTTGGATTGCTGATGCCTTAGCACCCAGGCCCACCCAAGATGCTGATCTGCTAAAGCAATTAAGCTATGTTCCGGGCTTGAAAGAACTGCTGATGCTGCGTCAGGTTCATGCCCTCGAACATGCAACTGTTTGGGTGCTCAGCGAATCGAGCCAAACTTCTACGCCAGTTTCTATAGCCGCTCAGATGGATAATGAACTGCTAGGCGGCATGTCTACTGACCAAGGCTTTTATCTCTACGGGCAGGTGAATACTGCTGAACTGCGACGTGCCCTGCAACAAGCACTGCGGCGGATTACATCGGGTGAGTGGCATTTGGCAGTCCATCCTCGTTGCGGCACCAACTTGTCAGTCAGTATGTTGTTGACTGCTGGGTTTGCTTTAGGCGTGCATTTCTTGCTGCCTCGTGGCCCGATTGAACAGTTGTTGGGGCTAGGTCTAGCAGCAACCACAGCCGCCCGTTTAGCGCCAGATATGGGCAGCATCACTCAGCAATATGTGACCACTGCCATTCCCTTTAACCTGGCGATCGAGAGCATCACACCCATTCGAGATGCAGGAGGCCGACCCGCGCATTTTGTGAAGGTGCGGTGGCATGAATAGACATAAAAATTCATAGAAATAAAACTTAAAGAGCGGAACGAACCGAGAGCGGCGCTAGAGTAGTACGCTGAAAAGCGATTAGCCATATGTGTTCGAAGATTCATAAGGGAAAAACACTCATGGTTCAACGTGGTTCTAAAGTTCGTATTCTTCGTAAAGAGTCTTTCTGGTTTCAAGATTTAGGCACTGTTGCCTCTATCGACCAGAGCGGTATCAAATATCCAGTTATCGTCCGCTTTGACAAGGTCAACTATGCGGGTGTCAACACCAACAACTTTGCGATGGCTGAAGTTGTTGAAGTTGAGCCACCTAAGGCCAAAGCGAAGCAAAGCACTCCTGCCGCCTCTGGTGGTCGTCAAACCAAGCTTGACGCAGGTGCTCGGAGAACTGGACAAGGTACTAAGACCGACGCGAAGCAGACCGCTAAACCAGAAGCTGGTGAAGCTAATGCAACCGTGGAAGGTGCTCCTAATCAAGGAACCGACGCCCGTTAAGGCTCGTTGCGTTTAGATTAGCTGTGCCTGAACTGCCAGAGGTTGAAACAGTACGTCGGGGTCTTCAACAGACGACCCTAGAGCGGACTATTCTGGGTGGGGATGTGTTGCTTGCGCGCACGATCGCTCACCCAGTTTCTAGTACAGATTTTTTAGTAGGTTTACAAGGAGCCGCGATCGCTGAATGGCACCGTCGAGGCAAATATCTCCTCGCCAGACTCTACAAGCCTTCTCGATCGTCTTCTTTACAGATCAATACTCAACAAGCAGCGGGATGGTTGGGGGTGCATCTGCGGATGACCGGGCAACTCCTCTGGCTCGATCCTCAAGCTCCGTTGCACAAACACACCAGAGTCCGATTGTTTCTCAGTGGCTCTGAGGCAGCAGGGGGCGATCGCGAACTCCGCTTTGTCGATCAGCGCACCTTTGGGCAAATGTGGTGGGTTCCCCCTGAGCAAGCACCAGAACAGGTGATTACAGGCTTAAAAGCGCTTGGCCCAGAACCCTTCTCAGCCGATTTCTCGGTAGAGTATTTTGCCCAACAACTCAAGAATCGCCGCCGTCCGATCAAAACTGCTCTGCTCGATCAAAGCATCGTTGCCGGAGTTGGCAATATTTATGCAGATGAAGCGCTATTTCTCAGTGGTATTCACCCAGAAACACTCTGTAGCAACCTCAATCGAGATCAAATCAGCCGCCTGCACGACTTTGTAATTCAAGTGCTAGAAACCAGTATTGATGCGGGTGGGACTACGTTTAGTAATTTTCTGAATGTAGAAGGGGTGAATGGCAATTATGGTCGTGCCGCCTGGGTTTATAACCGTACCCGTGAAGCTTGCCGAGTCTGCCAAACTCCGATTCAACGATTGAAATTAGCAGGGCGATCGGCGCATTTTTGCCCTCAATGTCAGCCCTAGAAGGCTCTACAATGCAAAAAAGCATTTAGACCTTCACCTAGAGCAACTATGGCTATCAAAAGAGGGGATTTAGTTCGAGCCGTTCGAGAAAAACTGGCTAACAGCGTCGAAGCTAAAGCGAGTGATCCGCGCTTCCCAGCTTACCTGTTTGAAACCAAGGGGGAAGTGGTTGATTTGCGAGGCGATTATGCCCTCGTCAAGTTTGGGCAAATGCCAGCTCCCAACGTGTGGCTGCATGTTGAACAGTTAGAAAACGTGAAGTAGTCCTGCCATTCCGAGATGGATGGGCTAGGCTGGCAGCAGTAGTGCATGTTCTGGGGGCTTCCGCTCATGACTCTCTGCCGTCCAACACGCGTTTCGATCATCGGTTCGGGTAACGTGGGTAGCACACTCGCCCAACGGGTTGCCGAAAAAAATCTGGCGGATGTCGTGCTACTCGACGTGATTGAAGGTCGCCCTCAGGGAATCGCTCTCGATTTAATGGAAGCCCGAGGCATCGAACGCCACGATCGCGAGATTACTGGCACCAACAATTATGCAGACACGGTCAACTCTGATGTAGTGGTGATCACGGCAGGTATCCCTCGCAAACCAGGCATGAGTCGTGATGACCTGCTCAAGATTAATGCTCAGATTGTGCGGGATGTGGCTCGCCAAGCCGTTACCTACTCACCGGGTGCGATTCTAATTGTGGTCACCAATCCGTTGGATGTCATGACTTATTTAGCATGGCAAGCGAGTGGGTTACCAGCTTGTCAAGTGATGGGCATGGCGGGTATTCTCGACTCGGCTAGATTTCAAACGTTTATCGCAATGGAGTTGGGCATCTCAACTGCCGATGTCAAAGCAACGGTACTGGGCAGTCATGGCGATTTGATGGTTCCTCTCCCACGCTATTCGACGGTTAATGGGGTGCCGATCACCGAGTTGATGAGTGCCGAAACGATCGAGCGGCTGGTACAACGAACTCGCAATGGTGGCGCTGAGATTGTCGAACTGATGAAAACTGGCAGTGCCTACTTTGCCCCCGCCTCGGCTGCTAGCTTGATGGTAGAAGCGGTACTCCTCAATCAATCGCGCATCTTACCAGCCGCCGCTTATGTAGACCAAAAGTATGGCCTGAATGACATCTTTATTGGGGTGCCTTGTCGTCTGGGCTGTAGCGGGGTTGAAGATATTTTAGAGTTGAGCTTAACCGATGCCGAACGTGACGCACTTCATGCTTCTGCTGATACAGTTCGGCAAAGCGTGCAACAAGCTCAAGCCCTTTTAGAAGCGAGTGCCGAAGTTGTTCGCTCTTAGTTGCGATCGAGGAAGACGCAATACTATGGTGAACGAGACTTAGTTGCGCCCTTCCAGTGAAGTTGAGATGCTCCGCTCACCCTTTAAGTTCAAATTGGCTCAGGTCTGGCCCCTTGGCATCCCTTTAGTGGGTGGGCTGTTGATGGGTTTAGCACCCGCAGCTATCAATATTTGGCCCTTGGCTTGGATGGCGTTAGTACCGTTGTGGCTGGTTTTGCTCAAAGCGCCTCATGCTAGCCACCGCGATCGCTTGCTCAGAGGCTTGATGTGGGGCATTGGCTACCACGGCTTGGCATTGTCTTGGATCACAGGCGTTCACCCGATGACCTGGATGGGTGTACCTTGGCTAGCCAGTTTGGCGATCGCAGCATTTTGCTGGGTGTTTATTACGCTCTGGGGTGCTGTTTCAGTTGCCTTGTGGAGTGCAGTGTGGGGCTGGCTAGTGCAAAAAGCTCATCTTTCACCGGGAGTTCGTGTCCTGGCTGGCGTAGCGTTGTGGGTGCTCATAGAAACGCTCTGGAGCTTCGGGCCATTATTTTGGACGTCTATCTCCTACACGCAAAGCCCCGGTAATCTCGTGATTTTGCATCTCGGTCAGTTAGCAGGGCCAAATGCAGTCACTGCGGCGATCGTGGCTGTTAATGGTTGGCTAGCAGAGTCCGCCTGGAGCTACAGCAAAACGATTGCCTCGCAAGTTTCATCTAGCTTTCGTCCCTTTAAGAAAGCTTTCATTCAACTTTTGATCGCTTTGAGCTTGCTCAGCAGTTTTCATTTGTTGGGTTGGCAACTCTATCGTCAACCTCTGGCTACCTCCCCAGAGACAGCGCTTAAAGTTGGGATTATTCAGGGAAACATCCCGAATGAGATTAAGCTCGATTGGGCAGGTTGGCGGCGGGCTTTGGATGGCTACACCACTGGCTATGAGCAGTTAGCAGACCAAGGTGTTGATGCCGTTTTAACCCCCGAAGGAGCACTTCCCTTTTTGTGGACAGGAAATAATGTTGCCGAAAGTTCTTTTTACCAAGCGGTGCGCGATCGCGGTGTAGTGGCGTGGATTGGCGCTTTTGGCGAGCAGGGTCGTAGCATTACCAATAGCTTATTCACCGTTTTAGGAACTGGAGAGATTTTCAGCCGCTACGACAAAGTCAAATTAGTGCCGCTCGGTGAGTATATTCCCTTTGAATCCCTGTTAGGGCAACTAATCGATCGCCTCTCCCCTCTCGATGCTCATATGGTACCGGGTCAACCCCAGCAAATTTTTGCCACACCTTGGGGTCGTGCCATTGTCGGCATTTGTTATGAATCGGCTTTTCCTGATCATTTCCGCAGGCAGGCGGCTCAGGGTGGGCAATTTATTCTCAGTTCTTCTAACGACGCCCACTATAGCCCCACAATGACCGCACAACACCATGCCCAAGACGTGATGCGGGCGATTGAGACCGATCGCTGGCTGGTGCGGGCAGCTAACACAGGTTTGTCGGGCGTGGTTGACCCCCACGGTAATACCGAATGGCTCTCAGGCATCAATATCTATCAACTTCACGCAGACATCATCTATCGTCGGCAAACCCAAACTCTGTATGTGCGCTGGGGTAATTGGTTAGCACCCTTGCTGGTCATTACGAGCGCGATCGCTATTTTTTCTGGCGATCGCACCTTGCCTAAGTCGCCTAAATCTACGTAATTCTACTGGCTTAAATTTTAGAACTCCTGCTGCCTATGTTTATAGCGGCTTTAATTTCGATAAATTCGACAGAAATTACGGGCTCTATAACCGTATAGATACTGACTCCATAGAAATGTTCATGCAGAACCTTTATGCTCAAGCCTGGACTCCTTAATGTTCTGGGCAAATTCTTGATTCAGTATTTTTACGAGTAACCCATCTAGATTTAGCTAAAAATTTAAAGAAATCGACAAGATTTGGCAAAGGTAGAGTGAGGTAAGCGACCTGAAACGTTAAATTACAAGGTATCAGGGTTAACTCCGTACCAAGGGCAAGCTTCGAGAAGCCCGGAGTTTTGGCATCGCCGCGATCGCCCCCTTTTGTGCTTGAGCGTGCAGGTGTCCTATGAGTCTGGCAATCAGTGACTTATTTGACGAATCTTTTTACTTAAATCAAAACTCTGATGTCGCTGCGGCAGTTGCCCGTGGAGAGTTTAGGAGCGGACTAGACCACTTCTTGCGATTTGGCGCATCGGAAGGCCGCAACCCTAGCATCTGGTTTGACAGCAGTACCTATCTCTACAACTACCCAGATGTTGCTCACGCCATTGCCGTTGGATTTGTTAAAAATGGATTTGAGCACTTTTTTAAGTACGGGCAATACGAAGGACGCACCCCAGTAAGTCTCTTTGATTCGGGGTCTTATCTGTCGCTTTATAGTGATGTCAAAGACGCGATCGCAGTTGGCTTTGTCAATAGCGCCTACGAGCACTACGTTAAACACGGTCATCACGAAGAGCGCATCCCCAGCCCGCACTTTAACAGCCACTATTATGTCGATCGCTATAGTGATGTACAGCAGGCGATCGCCTACGGTGCCTTTAGCAGCGTTGAACACTTCCTCAAATTCGGTCACTCTGAGGGTCGAATGAGCAGCCCCCCACAATTCAACATTCAGTTCGATTACCGCTTTGATACCAGTGGTTTCTTTGCCGACCCGGCTCGACGTGCCACCTTAGAAGCCGCAGCTCACACTTGGGAGTCGCTAATTCAAGACGAATTTGCCGATGTCCCCGCCGGAATTCCATTTCAAGTACAAAATCCTCAGACGGGTCAGCTCGAAACCGTGGTCTTCGATGCCCCCATTGATGATCTAGTAATTTTTGTGGGTGCCCAGTCCACTCCTTTTGCTGAAGGTGCCAATGCTCTCGCCGCCGCCAAACCCGATGGCTTGAATGTGGTGGGTAGTAATTTTACCAATCGGATTCATGGGTCAAATTTTGAGCCGTGGATGGGGGCAATTTCGTTTAACAACAACCCCGCTTTTACGGACGGTACAGCCGCTCCCTGGTTTTTTGACCCCACACCCGAAACAGGCAATGACATCCCCACAGGTTATACAGACTTTCTTAGTACTGCTCTCCACGAAATTGCCCATGTCCTCGGTTTTGGCAGTGCCCCTATCTTCCAGCAGCGGGTTGTGAATGGTGGTTTCACGGGGCCCAATGCGATCGCAGCCAATGGAGGTGCGCCAGTCCCCTTAGATGCCAGTTTGGGCCATATCCAGGATGGTTTTCTCGTGGATGGTCAACCAACCTTAATGGGAGGAACCACCACTTACCAACGACAAACCATCACTCGGCTAGATGCAGCTATCTTGGCAGATATTGGTTATCAGATCGCAGGCTTTCAAACGCAAGGCTCGACTCCCGCGATCGCCACTACCGGCAACGACCTGATTTTTGGCACTGTGGTCGCCGATCAACTCGATGGCTTAGATGGCAATGACCAAATTCAAGGGGATGCCGGAGCTGATGTCTTAGATGGCAACAATGGAGACGATCTGCTGTTTGGGCAAGCAGGCAACGATGTTTTGATCGGTGGTGCTGGTAGTGATCAACTCGTAGGAGGCGATGGCAACGACCTGCTGATTGGTGGCCCTGGCAACGACACTCTATTTGGGCAAGCAGGAGCCGATACCTTTCAGATTGAAGGGAGTCTCGGAGCCGATACGATTGGTGACTTTGTGGTGGCTGAAGATAAAATCCTCTTCACCAGCACCTTGGGCTTTAGTAGTGGTTCAAGTGCCTTAGCGACTATTACTCAGAGCGGTACTAGCACTACGGGCGGTCTATTCTCTGTGCTGACGTTCAACGCTAATAGCAACTTGACCGTGTTTCACGACACACCCCTCACAGCTCAAAGTTTTGCGATCGCTTAAGACTCACTATTCAAGCAACTTTGCAAAGTCGCGATCACCGATTGTGACAGCGTGGGTAAATCATAGCCACCTTCCAAACCAAACAAAATCTTGCTCGTCACTTGCAGGCAATACTTGGTGAAAATGCCATAATCCTCTGGCTGTAGAGAAACTCCAGAAAGCGGGTCGTTATGGTTGGCGTCGTACCCCGCACTCACAATCAACAAATCTGGTTGAAACTTTTGTAAAAACGGCATGACTTGCTGCTCAAACAGCGGTTGATAGTGGGCTAAAGTGCTACCCGCCTGCATCGGCAAGTTCAACACATTCCCGTGCATGCCTCGCTCGTTGGCAGACCCCGTGCCCGGATAGTGAGGAAACTCATGCAACGAACAGTAGGCAATTTGAGCGTGATTTTCGACGATCGCTTGTGTGCCATTCCCGTGATGCACATCCCAATCGAGAATTGCCACTCGCTCAACTCCAGCCTGGGCTAAGGCATAGTGAGCCGCGATCGCTGCATTCGAGAAAATACAAAAACCCATGCCGCGATCGCTTTCAGCATGGTGCCCCGGTGGACGAGCCAACACAAACGCCGGAGATCTAGTCTCCAAAACCTGATCGACCCCATCGAGCCAAGCACTCACCGCCAACAACGCCACCTCATAGGTTTGGGGCGAAACAGGTGTATCTGCATCTAAATAACCGCCCCCTCGCTCAGCCAACTGCCGAATTTGCTCGATATACCGGGCTGGATGCACGCGTTCTAATTCGGTCATCAGCGATCGTTCTGTTACGGGGGTGGGCGATCGCCATTGCAGTTGATTGGCCCAAGGAACTGCCTGAAGCGCTGCCACCGTTGCTGTTAATCGCTCTGGTCGCTCTGGATGAAAGCGTCCTGTCTGGTGCAACAAAAACTCATCTGCGTAAATAACCGACAGCATGGGCAGCTCTTGAGTCCTAACACTCCGATCTTATCAACGATTTTCCGAGCACATACGCATACCACACAAACGAGTAAACAGCAAGTGTGTTAAAATTTAGAGAGAATTTGGCAGTTATTTCGGGTTCATTCTCTACTTTTCGGGCTTTTTTCGTCGCTAATTGCCAAAATTTTACGTTTTTGGAGTTTTTTTCATTATATGAGCACCTCCCCAGAGCGGATTATTCCAACAGATCTGCGCAATGAAATGTCGCGGTCTTACCTGGAATACGCCATGAGCGTGATTGTAGGTCGGGCGTTACCCGATGCCAGGGATGGGCTAAAACCAGTGCATCGTCGGATTCTCTATGCGATGCATGAACTGGGTCTCTCGGCAGATCGGCCTTTCCGGAAATGCGCCCGGGTTGTCGGGGAAGTGCTCGGTAAGTACCATCCCCACGGCGACACAGCAGTTTACGATGCCCTCGTCCGGATGGCGCAAGACTTCTCCATGCGCGCCCCCCTAATCAACGGGCATGGGAACTTTGGCTCGATTGACAACGACCCACCCGCAGCAATGCGTTATACAGAGTGTCGTCTGCAAGCCTTAACCAGCAGCGCTCTCTTGCAAGATATCGAGTCAGATACCGTTGACTTTGGCGATAACTTTGACGGGTCACAACAAGAACCGTTAGTCCTGCCTGCCCAAATCCCTCAGCTCCTGCTCAACGGCTCTTCTGGAATTGCCGTGGGCATGGCGACGAATATCCCACCCCACAATTTAGGCGAGTTGATCGATGGGTTGACCGCTCTGATTCAAAACCCGGAAATGACCGACAGCGAGTTGATGCGGTTTATTCCGGGGCCAGATTTCCCGACAGGGGGGCAAGTGCTCGGGACTACGGGCATTCGGGAAGCCTACCTGACCGGACGTGGCTCAGTCACCATGCGGGGTGTAGCCAGCATTGAAACACTAGAGCAACGAGGCCGCCCCGATCGCGAAGCCATCATCATCACCGAACTGCCCTACCAAACCAATAAAGCGGCGCTGATTGAAAAAATCGCCGAAATGGTGAACGAGAAGCGCTTAGAGGGCATTTCGGATATTCGAGATGAGAGCGATCGCGACGGCATGCGAATTGTCATCGAACTCAAGCGTGATGCTTACCCCCGTGTCGTCCTCAACAACCTCTACAAGCAAACCCCGCTGCAAGCCAACTTCGGGGTAAATATGCTGGCGCTGGTGAACGGCGAACCCCAAACCCTATCGCTGAAGCAATGCCTTGAAGTCTTCCTCGACTTCCGGGTAGAGACGATCGTCCGCCGGACTCGCTACGAACTCCGCAAAGCTGAAGAACGTGATCACCTGCTACAAGGGTTGTTGATTGCCCTCACCAATCTAGACGCGATCATCAACTTGATTCGTCATGCCGCCGACGCACCCACTGCCAAGCAAGAGTTGATCGAAACCTATGGCCTCTCTGAAGCCCAGTCTGATGCGATTCTGCAAATGCAACTGCGCCGCCTGACTGCTTTAGAAGCCGAAAAAATCCAGCAAGAACACGAAGAACTGCAAGCGAAAATTGCCGATTTGCAAGACATCTTGGCACGGCGCGAACGAGTGCTTGAAATCATCGGTGACGAAGTAACTCGTCTCAAAGCTACCTACGCTACTCCTCGCCGGACGGTGATTGAGCAGGCCGAAGGTGAAATTGGTGATATTGATTTGATCGCCAATGAAAAAGCCTTAATTTTGCTGACCGAGCGCGGCTATATCAAGCGGATGCCGGTCAACACGTTTGAGGCGCAGAGTCGAGCCACTCGCGGCAAAGCAGGCACCCGGATGAAAGATGATGATGGCATTGAGCACTTCATCAGTTGCTGCGACCACGACAGCATTCTCTTCTTTAGCGATCGCGGAGTGGTCTACTGCCTCAAGGCTTATCAAATTCCGGTGGGGTCACGCACCTCGCAGGGCACGCCGATCGTGCAAATGCTGCCGATTCCTAAGGACGAAAAAATTACCTCGATCGTCCCTGTGACCGAGTTCAGCAGCGATGAATACCTCGTCATGCTCACCTGTGGCGGCTTCATCAAGAAAACTGCACTGGCAGCCTTTAGCAACATCCGCGCCAACGGTCTGATTGCTATTTCTCTCGAAGAAGGCGATCAATTGCGTTGGGTGAGACGGGCTCGGGTCGAAGATAGCATCATCATCGGTTCTAGCCTAGGGATGGCAATTCACTTCCGGGCCAACCACGACCAACTCCGACCTCTGGGACGGGCAACTCGTGGGGTGAAGGCAATGAATCTGCGATCGGGCGACAAACTGATCAGCATGGATATCTTACCCAGTGCGATCGTCAATAGCCTTGCTGCCACTCTCGAAAGCGAGGAAGAAGAAGTTGAAACCGGGGAAGCCGTGCTACCCGATAGCCAAGGGCCGTGGGTGTTAGCCGTCACGACTGCGGGCTATGGCAAGCGAGTCCCGGTGGCGCAATTCCGGTTGCAAAACCGCGCGGGCAAAGGCACGATCGCCACGAAGTTCAAAACGAAGAAAACTACCGATAAACTGGTGGCCCTGCGGATCGTCAACGAGGAAGACGAACTGATGATTATCACCACCCGTGGCATCATCATTCGCCAAGCCGTTAAAGCTATTTCCTCTCAATCGCGATCGGCGACTGGGGTACGGGTGCAGCGTTTGGATGAAGACGACGCGATCGCCGCAGTGGCCCTTGTGCCTCCTTCGGCTGAAGAAGGCGGCGAAGGAATGGAAGAGTAAAAAAGTCTAGCTCATGAAAAACCCTCTCCCAGGCATGAATACCTAGGAGAGGGTTTTATTATACAAGGAGGTCAATTTATAGGCACTTCAGCATTCAATTACTTTCAGAGTTAGAATTCAGATTTTCATAGTAGCTTTTGAGCTTCTTCAACTCGCTGTTGTGCACGCGCCCAGACAGTTGATAGAGCTGTTTTTAAGTAGATATACTCTGTTCCAACAATTTCTCTCGACTCGACTTGGTACTCGCTCATCAAGACAGTACCATAGGGAGATTCAGCAGGAAAGAAGTTATTACTTTCATCCGACTCAAGATAATACTGCCAAACATTGTGGGCAAAATTGTAGTCTTCAAAAATATCTTTTAGTTTTTCATGTACTGGATGCTGAGTGGCTTCTGGCTCTCTTGATAATCGATCTAAAGAAATTTTGAGTTCGCGAAGCTCTTGCCCATATTCGCGATAATTCATACCAACATCAAGCCCAGAGTTTAAAGCAGAGAACTTATCCAAGGTTTCTTGAATAATAGGGATTAATTTTTCCAATATCTTTACCCTATTATCTATTGCACTAAGATTTTCCTTGTCTTTTATTAGCTCAGCTTGCATACCTTTAACATTGAGAAGTGGCAATTGAGGAGATTCTTGTAACATCTCGATTGCCTTTTGAGTTTTTTCTTTTTGAGCTTTCAAGTCATTTATACTGAAGCTAGCAGATATATTTTCTGAATTCTTTACTAGACTCTGAGCTTGTACTAGCGCTTTAGATTGAACACTCCTAGACCAAAACAAGAAACCGGAACAACCTAAAAGCAAAAAAATCGAGCTGGTTAATCCTAATATAAAAGCGAAATTAGCCTGAGTATTTTTAGCTTGATTTTTGGTTGAATAATTAATTATTTTAAGTGGCTGTCGAGATGAATTGCCTTTTAACTCGATAGAGCCAGTCTGAAGAGTTTGAATTTGGCTTTCTTCACTCTCTGAATAGGAATTCAAAGTAATTACTGAATTCCAATTAACAGATTCACTTCCTTTAGCTCGTCCATACAGCTTAACGGTTTTGATAGATTTAATATCTAAACTTAGTAGACCTTTTTCCACCAGAGCTGTTAGGGATGATTGATCTAACTCTTGATCAGCTTCTAGAAAGATTGATAAACACTTGTCCCTTAATGAGGTTTTGACACTTACGCCCTTAGGTTGAAAAGAACTGTTCATTAAGGCAGCAATTGCTCTAGGGTCACCTTTTTGAGCAGCTTCTAGGATTTTTTGTGGTTCAGCTTGCATGGCTACTTTTATTTTTTGGAAGCGTATTTATCTTCATACTTCCCATTCGTTGCCGAAGCTAACAAGAAAATACGAGAAATCTATATAGCCAGTAGACACACTTACAAGAGTTTTATGAATTCCACTGATTGAATTTATGAACTAGTGGCAGATCAGCAATTGCCATGCAGTTTCGATTGCAGTTAGGTCAAAGCCGCCCACACTGGTTAAGTCCACATAGCGACCTTGATCCCTTTCAAGTTCCTCATCAGGGCTTGATGGAGCGAGGCGATCGCGGAATTGCATCAATAAATATGCGGGTGGTTGATAGGGCAATCGCTCAGCCCACTCGATCGCCATGATCCCGGGTGGATATTCAATCCCTTCCCAATAGCTCTCTAAATTGAGTGCCGTTACATCGTTGGGCTGCAAACGGTACAGGTCAAGATGGTACAGCGGCAAACGGCCTTCGGTGTATTCGTTGATCAGCGTGAAAGTGGGGCTATCGACAGACTCGGTAATGCCCAGCCCGCGACCAATTCCTTGCACCAAGGTTGTTTTACCTCGACCCAAGTCACCTTCTAAGAGCAAAGTGCTGCCTGCGGGCAAAACTTGACCCAAAATCAGGCCCAACTGTTGGGTAGCAGTGGCATCGGGCAGGCTGAAGGTTAAAGATACAACCATGAATGTTTAATGTGTCGAGCAATCAAGAGCAAGCAGGATTACAAGTGGTGAGTCCGGGTATACCAACGGAACAACACCTGTGCCAAGCGTTGTGAGTTATGGCGCACCAGCCCCGTCTGTTCATCCTCATCCATCACATTCGCCAGCACAATTCGCCGCCCCAAGCGCATTACAGCATCGCGATCGAGTGGTACAGGATTTGAGTTTTCTTGCGCGTAACGAATCAAAGCTTGAGCTGAAGGAGATTTGCGCTGGACTAAGACTGCATCAAACAGCGGTTGACCACAAGCCTGATCGATCGCATGAAT